>CAMAQQ010000065.1 GCA_945860575.1 Ferrithrix thermotolerans DSM 19514 | reverse complement strand
GACTGCACGAACGGTTCAAGTGTTTCTGAAATTACTTGTGGAAACAAATCTCTTTCGTAATGCACGAGGGTTTCACGACGGAAAAGTCGATTTTCGAGTCTTCGTCGCGCGCGGTGCTCATCTCCGTGCAGGTTGACAAGCACACCTTCCATCACGACTTCGCCGGCGTCGTATAGGGCCTGCTTGAAATCTTTGTGACGGTAAATTTCTTTTGCTTCGTCGTAGTTAGTAACCGTCAAGACATTTTGTGAATTCATTAAGAAATAACCCCCAGACCCATTCCACCATCTACCGAAAGTACGGTACCAGTAACCCACTCGGCTCTGATTAGATATTCGATTCCTTCTGCAATTTCGAGAGAAGTACCAATTCGCCCAACAGCGTGATGATTAGCCATTGAATCAAGTCTTTTGGCTGCGGTTGCATCGTCAAACAGTCCGGCCCGCTGATTGATCTCGGTTAACACCGCACCAGGTCGCACTGCATTAACACGAATTTTTCGCGGACCTAATTCTGTTGCCAAAACTTTCACCAACGCTTCAAGGGCGCCTTTGGTTGCCGCGTACGGCGCCGCACCCGGGTATGCGCGAACCGTATATACAGATCCGATAAAGATGATCGCCCCTTCGGTGGCTACCAGATGTGGAAGCGCGATCTGAGTCAACATCATTCCCGAAATCACATTGTCGTTAAAAACTTGCAGCAGTCGTTCTTCGGTCCATTCTTCGACTGGCTTTCGCTCCATGTTGCCAGCGTTCGAAATTAAAGCATCGATACGACCACCGTGCAAAATCGCTGTATCAATTAGTTTTTGGCGATCAGCACTGCTCGTGACATCTGCGGTAACCCAAGCGCAGTTGCCGCCGATTTCTCTTGCAACAGTTTTAATTCGATCTTCTCGCCGACCACAAATAGTTACTTTGGCACCTTGAGCTGCAAGATAGCGAGCAGTTGCTTCACCAATACCTGAGCCGCCACCAGTTATAACAACTGACATCTCTTGAATTGGTTTCATTATTTACTCCGACGGACCAACTGAGTCAACACTCTTAGGTCTTGGAAGCGTCGACAAAATGCTCATTGTGACTCCGCCGTCTACGAGAATATTTTCTCCAGTGATGTAAGAAGACTGTTCTGAAGCAAGAAACGAAACTAGGTTGGCGATGTCTTGCGAAGTGCCGAGTCTGCGAAGCGGGATTCGCTTCTCACGCGCTTGGCGAATTTCTGGATCGGCATGCACAGCATTGCTCATGCCGGCATCAATTAGCCCGGGCGCAATTGAATTGACCCGAATGCCGTGCGGACCCCATTCAAGTGCCATCTGCTTGGTGAGCAAAGAGACGCCGGCTTTTGTTGATGTGTAAGCACCACTATTTGGCCCAGGGACTACGCCGTTCATTGATGTGATGCTGATTATGTTTCCAGGTTTGTTATCGGCAACCATTAGCGCAGCAACTTGACGTGAGACCGTGAAAGTGCCGATCAGGTTGACGCGAACAACAGCTTCAAACTCCGATTGAGCGAGCGTCAATAATGGCCCAAAGCGAACGATTCCAGCGTTGTTGACAAGCAAATCTGGTGTCGAACCAAACTGCTTTATTGCTTTTTCTACCGAATTCACATCTGAGACATCCGCAGAAATAGCAACACAGTTTTTTGGTAACTTTTCATCACGATCAACATCGGCAACATTGAGATCAAGAATTCCAACGTGCCAACCTTCGGATGCAAGTTGATTGACAATTACTCTGCCGATTCCGTGTGCTCCACCTGTAACGATTGCGCTCTTCATTTTGAGTAAGCAAGTTCTCTTGTCAGCGCAACATCTGACCAACCCGAAGATTGCTCTCCGCGAAGCATGGCGCGCGGCTCAATCGGCGAGAGGTCGATATTTTTGCCACGACAGAAAAGGTGACGAAACAAACTTTTGTCGCCCAGTAATGAAATATCTTTTGATGGATCACCGTCAAGAACCAAAACATCAGCACGATATCCAGCGGCGATGCATCCTGTTTCGCCATCTTCGTCGAGTGCAACCGCGTTGTCTTTGGTGCCGCAAGTAATCGCCTGAAGCGGGGTCATTCCGAGATGCTTGACGAAAACTTCCATTTCGCGAGCATGCCAATGCCCGTACGGTGTCATTGAAAAACCACTTTCTGAGCCGCATAATAATTTGACACCGGCGTCGTAAGCCTGTCGTAATTTCGCGCCAGTGTTTTCGAGTTCACCGGCGAAGATTGATTTTGCCGAAGATGTTGCACCAGCCTTATGCCCGAACTCCGAAAGATTGGCAAGAAATGTAAACACCGGGCCGACAGGCACTTTTTTATCAATTATCGCTTCAAGCGATGCATCACCGAGAAATGATGCATGCCAAATTATGTCAACACCAGCCATCACAGAGTCAAGAGTTGCTTTGTCACCACGACAGTGCGCTGTTACTCGCACACCTAGATCGTGCGCTGTATCGCAAACAACTTTCAATTCTTCGCGAGTCCAGACTTGTATCTCGCCCGACCGTGTGGGGATTGAACCAGTGACGTGAATCTTTATGCAGTCAGCACCATCTTTAACTTGACGACGCACAGCCAGCACAGTCTCTTCTTTGTTACGCACGACTTCGGCATATCCGGCAGTGCCAGAGTCAGGGATGAGTTTGCCGGCCGTTCCGCCAACTGCGGTCATCAAGGCGTAAGAACCAGATTTCATTGTTGGGCCCTCAACGACGCCAGCCTTGATTGAATCGCGAAGTGCTGGCCCGATGTTGAAGATGCCGTCGACATCAAACATTGAAGTTACGCCGGCTCGCAAAACTTTTCTGACGTTGTAAGCGGCGAGAATTGCAGCAGTTGCGGGGTCACGATGCAAAAAAAGTTCGTCGTTGGTTCGTGGTTCACCAAGGGTTATATGAGTGTGTGCATCAATTAGTCCAGGCATAACTGTCAATCCGGTTGCATCGACACGTCGTACTTCGCGCTCACTAGATTTTTCAACTACAAGGTTCTTGCCAACAGCCACAATCCTGTCGCCCTCAATTAATACATCGGTATTCGGCTGAGGCTGTGAACCAGTGCCGTCAATTACATTTCCGCCGCTAATCAGTACCGCGTGCAAGAGGATTCTCCTTTGTTGAAGTGAGATAAGGATACATATATATACGTGTTAAATCGGCGCACGTTTCAACTCAACGGTTTAAAAAGGGTTTAGCTCGGCGATTTTCAGGGGTATGGTTTTCCGGCCCACCATGCTTGCAACTGTGGGCGAGCAGTGATGTCAACAATTTCAATTCGTTGGCCTAACGGATTTTGAAAGTACGCAAAGCGAGCAGGCTGGCCGTCTGAGTCGACCATCCACGATTCAAGTTTGTGACCCTCACTCACGAGATCCTTAATTGATTTATTAAAGTCGTGTGACCACCATCCGAGATGGTGTGGCCCACCGTTGGGCACATGATCCCACGGCGAGCCAGGACATTTTTGAATAAGTTCGACATGCATTGGATCATGAATTGAATAAGTTACAAAAATTGAAAATTCGGTTATCGCTGTCGTTGGAGTTTGTACTTTGACAGTGCGAATTGTTGGTGTTGCCCATTGCAACCCGGTTGAGCCAAATGCTTTCATCGATAGCTCAAGATCATCTACTACCCACGCAATGTGATAAAGATCTGTGTTATCTAGTGGCATGAAAATTAAAGATTAAAAATTCTCTTCGCGTTTCCACCCAAAATTTTATTCACGTCATTTTTAGAAATATCTAATTGTTCAACCATTTGTCGGTACCCATCTTCCGCATCCCAGCCGCCAAAGTTTGAGCCGAGAAGAACTCTGTCGCAACCTTCGGTATCAACAAGAAATTGCAACGCATCTAGTCGATGCACCGCAGTGTCAAAACTTAATTGCGCCCATTGCTCGTCAAATGGACGATTGAGCAGACCTTTACCGAATGGCCGTTTTTCAAGAGCAGCCTGCAATCGACCTTTTTGATACGGCGCAAAGCCACCACCATGGGCGATGTGGACTTTTAATTTTGGATGTCGATCGAGCACACCTGCAAACAGTAAGTGCGAAACCGCAAGGCCCTCGTCGATTGCAAAGCCGTAAATGACATCTAGCTCCCATTTATTAAAAAAATTATCAGGAGTCTGATACGAGCCTCGTGGTCCGGGGTGAATAACAACAGGAATGTCTAATCGTTCGTGCTCTGACCACAATTCTTCGAACCGTGAGTCCGAAAGTGCAACACCATTAACATCGGTGCCGATGTAAGAGCAGACCATGCCCAGCGAAGAAACTGCTCGGTGTAATTCTTCGCATGCTGCCTTCGTGTCTTGCAATGGAAGCGCAGCGGCACCGATTAGTTGAATGTGATCTCGACAGATTGTCGCAACCTCATCATTGTGCTTTTTATTAAATTCGATACCAGAACGAGCAGGTTGGTGATAAAAATATGTAATCGGATTAGGCGACACGAGTTGCAGATCAATCCCGAGTAGTGCCATCTTCTCGACTCTTTTTTGCGGAACAGAAAATGGACTGTTGTTAAATTTGACATTCTCTAAAACGTAGTCACCAGCACGAAAAAACTCGTTGCCGTTATCGCGAAAACCCATCTCGGGGCCCGCTGCGCCGCATGATCCCATTACCCCAGGAACCAATATGTGAGCGTGAATGTCAATTACTTGATTGACCACCATTGCCAAAGGTTAGCGTTTGGTTGATTTCTTGTCGCTAGTACTCGCCTTTTAGAAACGATTATTCAGTGATGGTTCGCCTCGGAGTCCAGACGATGTAGTTCCAGACCCAGTCGGCGAAGATACTTGTTCGGTTGCGACCGCCCGAAAGATATGCAAGATGCAAAGCAAGCCATGTGAGCCACGCGAGCGAACCTCCAAATCGCAACCACGAACGAATTTCAACGACTGCTTTACGCCGACCAATTGTCGCCATCTGACCCTTGTCGCGATATTTGAAAACTTCAAGATGTCGACTTGACTCGCGTCGCCTGATCTGGCGTGCGACATGCTTTCCTTGTTGAATTGCAACTGGGGCGATCATCGGAAGTGGGCGACCATTGCTATCGGGGTAACTGGCGGCATCACCGATTACCCAAATTGCATCACTGAGTTGCAAATTTGAATTGACTTTAATCCGATTGCCGCGATCTGTCTCGCCGAGAAACTTCCAGTGGGGTGGTGCAACGACGCCTGCAGCCCAAATTCGAGTGCCGGCGACAATTTCTTTGCCATCTTTGAGTCGCAGTGATCGGCTTGTTGCCTCGGTGACAGCGGCGTCAACAAGTACTTGAACGCCCATCTGGGTCAATTTTTTTTGTGTGTATTTGCTCGAGTTTGGATGAAAGCTCGGCAATAATCTTGGGCCCGCCTCAAGAAGTGTCACGGTTGCTTTTGGCGCGATGTGTTCGAACTCGCGTTGAATTTCTCGTTGTAGTTCGCTGACTGCACCAGCGAGTTCAACTCCAGTTGGGCCGCCACCAACGATGACAACATTCAGGCGCTCAAGTGGTAGCAACCCGTCTTCGACATCTTCGTAGGTACGTAGCAAAGAGCGACGGATCTCGCGGGCATCATTGACGGACTTCATTTGCAAAGTGTTTTCGGCTACGCCTGGAATACCGTATGTTGTGCCCTCTGAACCAACCGCGAGAATTAAATCGTCGTAAGAAACTGTCTTGCTGTTTGACATCGTGAGTATTTTCGCTGTTGCGTCGACGTTTGAAACTTCACCACGAACGAACTGCACTTCGCGATAGGCGGTGCGAATTGGAAACGCAATATCATCTTCGGGCAGTGATGCCGTGGCTACTTGATAGAGAAGCGGGGAAAATAACTGATATGGATTGCGGTCGATCAAGGTGACACGACAGGAACGTGATTTTCGAAGTTTTTTTGCGCAGGCCAATCCACCGAAACCCGCGCCGACGATGACAACATGCTTCTCACCTGACTGTTCGCCGAACTCAATGAGCATTATTTCATACTATTCGGCTGCTGACTACTGCCTCAGTTGAGGCCAAGGCTTTATGTGGGGTGTTCTTTGCCACTCTGAACTTGCGAGCAGTTAAAAGTTTGTTTAGATGACATCGGTTGTCAGTGAGTATTCATTTAAGAGAATTACAATAAGGAGGATGATTTCGGCAGAACGCATGGCAATCGCGAGGTTGGCGCACCGCATTGGGTTCGGGCCGAAGCCCGGTCAGTTTCGAAAGATGTTGAAGCAAGGCTTCAAGGTGTCGGCAAAGCAGTTGCTCAACTCTGGTTTACCCGATTATGGCGATGTAAAAACAGCGATTGGTATCGCCGACTTAGGCACGCAACCCAAACCGAACTCTGAGTTACTTGTGCCGTATAACGCGGCGAAACGGGCGCAGTTGCGCAATATGAGTTTGTGGTGGCTCGATCAAATGGTTGACCAAGATTTTCCGTTCGTTGAACGAATGACCTGGTTTTGGCACGGACATTGGGCAACTTCTTACTCAAAGGTCAATGAGCCTGTTGTGATGTTTGATCACATCGCGCGTCTTCGAAAAAATGCGATTGGAGACTTCACTCTGATGTGCGAAGAAATGGTTTTAGATGGCGGTCTGATTTACTGGCTCGACGGACAACTGAACACGGCGAATTCTCCCAATGAAAATCTTTCTCGCGAACTACTCGAACTATTCACACTAGGTGTGAACAATTATTCTGAGACCGACGTCAAAGAGGCGGCAAAGGC
>CAMAQQ010000064.1 GCA_945860575.1 Ferrithrix thermotolerans DSM 19514 | reverse complement strand
TTTAATGTCGGTAGCGGCGAAACAGTTTCTGTGAACCGTCTGGTTGAACTGCTTGGTGGAGAAGTTACATATATCCCGAAGCGTCCTGGTGAGCCAGATTGCACCTACGCCGACATCACGAAGATTCGCCGAGATTTGAAATGGCAACCCAAAGTCAATATCAAACAAGGTGTTGACAATGTTCTTGCGAATATTGATTATTGGAAGTCAGCACCAGTTTGGACACCTGCAACGATTGCGACGGCGACACAGGACTGGTTCAAGTATCTTGGTAGCAATGACAAATAAAATATTTATAACCGGCGGAGCCGGATATGTCGGATCAATGTTGGTGCCACGACTGCTCAAAGACGGGCACTCGGTGACGGTAATTGATTTGATGTGGTTTGGTGACGATGTCATTGATGCCCACCCAAACCTAAAAATGGTTAATGGCGATATTCGTGATCAGAAATTATTGAAAGCCGAAATTCCTGGGCATGATGTTGTAATTCACCTGGCTTGTATTTCGAACGACCCAAGTGTTGACTTAGACCCGGAACTCGGCCGCTCAATAAATCTCGACGCGTTTAGACCATTGGTTGAGATAAGCAAAGCAAGCGGTGTTGGCCGTTTTATTTATGCTTCATCTTCGTCGGTCTACGGAGTGAAAAGCGAACCGAATGTTTCAGAAGACATGTCGCTTGAACCACTGACTGATTATTCGAAGTTCAAAGCCGATTGCGAAAAAATAATCGCCGAATATCAATCACCAGACTTCACAACGGTGACAATTCGTCCAGCAACAGTCTGTGGCTATTCGCGTCGGCAAAGACTTGATGTTGTTGTCAATATTCTTTCGAATCTGGCTTTTCATAAGCGAAAAATCACCGTATTCGGTGGTCAGCAGTTGCGACCGAATATTCATATTGCCGACATGGTCGAGGCTTATGTCGTGCTATTGAACGCCCCGAAAGAATTGATCGCTGGTGAAATATTTAATGCTGGTTACGAAAATCAAAGCGTCGAAGAACTTGCTCTTTCGGTTCGAGATGTAATGGGCGACGATGTTGAACTTGTGACTTCACCATCAGACGACAATCGTTCGTACCATATTTCGTCCCAAAAGATTTCAAAGACACTTGGCTTCGTGCCACAGCACACAATTCGAGACGCGATAGTTGACATGAAGAATGCACTTGAAGGCGGCTTGTTGCCCAACTCATTGACCGACGACAAATATTTCAATATCAAGCGAATCCAATCAGAAAAGTTGGCGTGATATTGAGGATCGGCCTCGATTTTGATAACACGATTGCTAATTACGACCAGGCGTTTCCAGAAGTCGCTCGAATTCTTGGATACGAAACCAATGAATTAAACGCGACATTAAATACGACACTAAACACAAGATTAAATAAGCGTGAGTTAAAAACCAAACTTCTCAAACAGCCTGACGGTGATACGGCTTGGCAAAAAGTTCAGGGTTTGGTCTACGGAAAGTTCATTGATCTTGCGTCGCTGTATCCCGGTGTTTATGAGTTTGTATTGCGGGCATTGGCAAGTAGCAACGAGATTTTTATAGTTAGCCACAAGACTGAACTGGGTCACTTTGACGAATCGCGGACATCACTTCGCCAAGCCGCAACGACATGGCTGACTAACCAGAAACTAGTCGGCGACTCAGATTCAAAAATCAAATTGCAGAATATTTATTACGCCGAAACTCGTGATGAGAAAATAGATCGAATTATCGAACTGAAACTTGATGTATTCATTGACGATTTAGATGAAGTCTTGAGCGACAAATCGTTTCCAAAAAATACAAGAAAAATTCTCTTTGGATCTTCGACAACAACAAGTCAAGAAATATCAGCAATGCAATCATGGCGAGAAGTTGGCGACGAACTGTTCGGCGAAATTGATGCGAGCGTTATCTTGGCCGGCGCTAAATATATTTGCCCAGAATTGAATTGCTCATCTGCACAGCGCGTTGAGGGTCGTGGCAACAGCAAAATTTTTCGCGTTGAAACCAGCCAGGGGTCAATTGCACTGAAGGTCTACCCTGATTTAGCAGTAGACAACCGCTTGCGTCGTAATGCCGAGTGGCAGGCGTTGAAATTTCTACAACAAAATAAATTGCGAGTTCCAAAACCAGTGCAAACAGACTCAGAACTCAACTGGTCGTTGATTGAGTGGATAGACGGCTCACCAGCCGATGCCCAAAACCAGGCGCATCTTGGCCAGGCTGCGAGTTTTCTTCAAAGACTGAATCAAGCCAGTCGTGAGATAACTTCTGGCAGCGTGTTCGGGCCAGCAACAGAAGCATGTTTGAATCCGTCATTTGTAGAAACTCAAATCAATAATCGACTCGCTGCACTCAAGTCAGTCGAAGATTCTGCACTACGTGAGTTTGTCGACAATGTTGTCTCACCAACTTTGGCTAGAACTATTGAGGCGACTCGTCGTTCAATGGTTGATGAGTACGACGTTATTCTTGATCAAAAATTTTGGACCTTGAGCCCTTCTGATTTCGGCTTGCATAACGCAATCGCCACGCCGCAAGGCGATCTTGTATTTTTTGATTTTGAATATTTCGGCTGGGATGATCCTGTCAAACTGACCGCCGACGTTTGTCTGCATCCCGGAATGTCGCTAGACGAAAACGCGCAACACTATTGGATCAGTGAAGCCAAGAAGCTTTTCGCTGATGATCCAAACTTTGGAATTCGACTAAATGCTCTTTACCCGCTTTATGCAATTAGGTGGGCATTGATTATGTTGAACGAATACAGAACCGACAAAATAAAGAACCGTTTAAACGCACAGAGTAGAATGCAATCTGATATTCGTGGCGCGCAATTGAAGCAATTGGAGAAAGCAAAGTTGATGTTAAAGAATGCAGATCGGACAGTGTTGTAATGCCTATGGATGACCGATCGAAATTATTGCGCAGATATGTGATTGACGCGATGCGTGGTGGCGGTCGAGGACACCTCGGGTCGTCAATGTCGATGATTGAAATTTTGCGAGTGCTATACGACTCGGTGCTCAAATATGATCCAAAAAATCCAGAGTCGGCTGATCGCGATCGATTTGTATTGAGTAAAGGTCACGGTTGTCTCGCTCTGTATGCAATTCTTGCGGATAAAGGGTTTTTTCCGATCAGTGAACTAGAGAGTTTTTGTCGACCAACATCGCGACTTGGTGGTCACCCGGAGCGCGGCAAAGTGCCGGGAGTTGAAGCTTCAACTGGGGCACTCGGGCATGGTTTGCCAATTGCCGTTGGGCTCGCGCTTGCGATGCGTTTACAAAAACGTAACAGCCGAGTTTTTGTATTAACCGGTGACGGTGAAATAAATGAAGGCTCGAATTGGGAAGCGGGAATGGCGGCATCCAAACACAAACTTTCAAATTTGACCGTGATGGTGGATTACAACAAGTTGCAGAGTTATGGCAAGACATCAGAAGTTTTAGATCTTGAACCACTTGTTGACAAGTTTAAAAGTTTTGGTTTTGTGACCCATGAAGTTGACGGTCACGATGTCGCGGCACTTGAAGCAATTCTCAAAAAACTTCCTTTTTCTGGTGGCGCACCATCGGCAATTATTTGTCACACAATTAAAGGCAAGGGTTTTCCGTTCGCTGAGGGAAACCCAGAGTGGCATCACAAATCCGGAATGACAGAAACCGATATTCAACAGATGTACGACTGCCTCTAATGAAACCATTTTTCTCAAATTCAACGTCGAAAACGGTGATCTCAAATGCGTAAAACTGCCCTCGATTGTGTCTACAAACTCTCAAAAATTGACGAAAGGGTTGTATTCGTCGGTTCCGACCTTGGGCCTGGAGTTCTCGACAAAATGAAAACTGAATTTCCGCAAAGGTTTTTCATGGAAGGCGTCAGCGAGCAATACATCGTCGGCATGGCAGCGGGTCTGGCGATGGAAGGTTTTATTCCGTATGTGAACACCATTGCGACTTTTCTAACGCGGCGTTGCTATGAACAAGTAGCGGTAGATCTTTGTATTCATGATTTGCCAGTTCGCCTTATCGCCAATGGCGGTGGCGGAGTGTATGCACCACTTGGGCCAACACACTTGGCAATTGAAGACATCGCAATTATGCGGGCACTGCCGAATATGGCCGTAGTAGCACCTTGTGACGCAGACGAAATGAATCGTCTGATGATGTCGACTCTCGAGTGGCCACACCCGATTTATATTCGTCTCGGCAAAGGTGGAGACAAAATTGTTAGTGAAGAGAAAAATGGTTTTGAATTAGGCAAATCAATTTTGATGCGAAGTGGCACTGATGGTATGTTTGTCACGACTGGCGTGATGACGCAACTCGCTTTAGAAACCGCGGATTTATTGAAACACGACGGTGTCAATGTTGGCGTAGTTCACATGCACACGATTAAGCCGTTTGATGCCGCTGGCGTTATTTTGGCGATTGAAAATGTGAAGGCAGTAGTCACAGTTGAAGAACACATCGTTAATGGTGGTCTGGGTTCGGCGCTGCTCGAAACATGCAGTGATCTTCGTCCAGAATTGCTACCAAAGATTGCGCGACTAGGTATACCTGACAAATTTGCAACCGAGTATGGCAGTCAAAATTCGCTATTGAAGCATTGGGGAATCACGTCGGATACCTTGGTAGGTGCGATGATGAAAAAGCTTGGAGGCTAGTTGTGGTATTCACTTCGGATGAAGATCTCGCAATTGCTAACGAATATTCAGACCTTGGTTACATAATCAGACCTAACGCCGACAAAGAAGCGTACAAATGGATTCAGCAAAGTACGGCCGGTGTGGCGGCAGGTGCGTTAAGCATTGAGCGACCAACCGATAACGAAAAGTTCTTGAACGAAATTCACAAACTTGTTGAACCGTCAAAACTCAACGACTTCAGATTAAAAGTTATACAAGGCTTGAACGCACTTCCAGAGTTTCGCTTAATGTACTTTCGCTTAGCGAAACCATATTTAGAAGCGATTGTCGGCAACGAACTTGCAATGCAACAACGCATCAACTTGAGCATTCAAATGCCAAATGACACGAGTTCATTGTTGCCGGTGCATGCAGATACGTGGTCAGGCGATTCGCCGTTCGAAGTTGTGGTTTGGTTGCCGCTAGTCAACTGTTTTGGAACCAAAGCGATGTACCTGTTGCCGCCAATTCAGTCTGCAAAATTTTCAGATGAGTTCAGCAAGCGGGGTGGAAGTAGCAGTGAATCTATTTTCGACTCAATTAAAACAGAAGTTAAATGGCTTGAAGTTAAAAGTGGTCAGGTATTGGTGTTTGATCAGTCGCTTCCACATGGAAATCGTCTAAACGAAGAAACTGAAACTCGTTGGTCGATGAATTGTCGCTTCAAGGGGGTCTTTACTCCGTATGGCGACAAGAAGCCTGGAGAATTTTTCGAGCCGATCACTTTGCGCCCCGCATCTCGCCGTGGCATGGCATACGAGCTTCCGAAAATTTGATGAATAGATTGCGGGGCTACATATTTGCCCGCCCTTTCATGGGTGAAAGAGCCCCACAACATGTACAAAATATTATTTTGCGTGACTATTGCAGTAAAAAAGGTTTTGAACTGTTGCTTGCGGCAACTGAGTACGCCATGCCTGATTCGTTCATGATTTTAGAGTCAGTGTTGGACGATTTAGATAGTGTTGATGGGATCGTGTTTTACAGCCTGTATCAATTGCCAACTCAATCAAAACAGCGAAACTCGGTTTATACGCGCGCGCTTGATTCTGGCAAATCACTGCATTTCGCTGTCGAAGGAATGTCGATTACGAAGCCAATAGATATCGATTCGGTTGAGCAATGTTTATTGGTCAAGACAACGCTTGACAACTGCATTACAAAAGTCGAAGTTTAAACAATGGGCGTTTGGCGCGAATTTGTAACGCCTCTACATAAGTCAACGAAGCGCGATTATCTTGCGCGAATGAACGACGACAAAGTGCATTGCATGCTCAAGGCCAAGCAGTACGGCGCAGATTATTGGGATGGCGATCGTCGCTATGGATATGGGGGTTACCACTATCGTGCAGGATATTGGACCCCGGTTGCCCAAAGTTTGATTGATACCTACAACTTGAAACCCGGTTCAAAGGTTTTAGATTTAGGTTGCGGAAAAGGTTTTTTACTGCACGAAATGTTGTTGCTTGAGCCAGAGTTACGAATAGTGGGCACCGATATTTCGGAGCATGGTTTAAGTCATACGACCGATCTTGTCAAGCCGCATGTGCAGATTCATGATGCGCGGGGTGAATTTAAATGGAAGGACAAAGAGTTCGATTTGGTGATTTCGTTGACTCTTTTGCATAACTTGCGCGCATTTGATTTAGAAAATTGTTTGCGCGAAATTCAACGTATTGGCAAGTCTCATTATGTGACTTCTGAGAGCTATCGAAGTGAACTTGAGCAATTTAATTTGCAATGTTGGGCGTTGACCTGCGAAACATTCTTTGATTTAGATGAATGGCTGTGGATGTTTGAAAAGACCGGCTATACGGGTGACTACGAATTCATATACTTTGAGTAGTCAATGTTTGTTTTAACAACCGATAACGCTGGCCGCATTCTGGTCGAGCATGTTGCACCAAGAAGTGGCTCGTCTGAGAACTTAGTTGCGTTGCCAAATGTCGAAAATAACTGCTCGCAAACGCAACTTGAGAACTGGATGAAAAAGCATTCGATTGCCAAAGTTTCGCAAGCCAAGACCTTCAGTTTGCTTACAAGCACCGATCTGCCAAGTACCGATTACATGTCGTGTTCGGTCGATAACGCGGGCTCACCCAAGTTTCCTTTTGAATGGGTTTCAGTCGAGATTTTGTGGCGAAAAAATATCGACAATTCAATTGCTGTCGCGATGAATCAAATCATCGGACAAGTCGAGAAAACGATGCCCGGTAGTTTAGAAAAACTTGAACAGTCGTTCGTCAAAGATTTTGATTTGAATAAAGTCA
>CAMAQQ010000063.1 GCA_945860575.1 Ferrithrix thermotolerans DSM 19514 | reverse complement strand
CTGACGAGAAAATCGTGTTTCGAACCTGCCCACTATGCGAAGCGGGCTGTGGTCTAGCCGTAACGGTTGTAGATAACGAGGTCACGCATATTCGTGGCGATATGCAAGATGTATTCTCAAAAGGTTTCATTTGTCCAAAGGGCAGCACGCTTAAGCAGTTGCATTACGATGCAGACCGATTGCGTCACCCAATGATCAAGCGCAACGGCGTGCATGTTCAAGCAACATGGGATGAAGCATGGGCTGCAGTTGACGCCGGTCTGAACGGTGTGATCACTAGGCATGGGCGCGAATCAATCGGCTCATATTTAGGCAATCCGGGCGCACACGGTTTGTCGTCGCTGACATTTAATGGTGTGTTATTGAAATCTATTGGTTCGCGTCAAATTTATAGCGCGTCAACTGTCGATCAGATTCCAAAGCAGGTTGCGTCAGGATATTTGTTTGGCTCGCCGAGCACGGTCGCGGTGCCAGACTTAGATCGCACCCAATATTTGTTGATCCTTGGCGCAAATCCTTACGACTCAAACGGAAGTTTGTGCACGGCGCCAGACTTTCCAGGTCGTCTTGAAGCGGTGCAAGCAAGAGCCGGAAAAGTCGTCGTCGTCGATCCGCGCAAAAGCAAAACAGCGCAACATGCAGACGAGTGGATCGCGATTCGCCCAGGCACCGACGCATTGTTCTTGGCGGCAATCGCCAACACACTCGCGGCCGAAGGTCTTGAAGTGATGAATCAACGACTTGGGTCTTTTCTTAGCGGTGTTGACGAAGTCGTGCATGCTTTGCAGCCGTTTACACCAGAATTTGTCGCCGCAACGACCGGAATCGACGCGCAAACTATCCGGCGTATTGCCCGTGAGTTGCGCGAAGCAAGTTCAGCCGCCGTTTACGCTCGCATCGGAACAACAACAACCGCGTTCGGCACGACGGCCTCGTGGCTTGTTGATGTTGTAAATATTTTCACGGGCAATCTTGATCGCATCGGCGGCGCGATGTTTCCATTGCCGGTCGCAGGTAGCGCAAACACCCGTGGCGCAGGGGGCTCAGGCAAGGGTTTTCGCACAGGACGCGGGCACTCAAGAGTCAGTAAATATCCAGAAGTACTAGGCGAATATCCGGCTTCGGCAATGGCAGAAGAGATTTCAACACCAGGGGACGGTCAAATACGCGCGATGGTGGTTGTTGGTGGCAATCCAATTTTGTCAACACCAAACGGCGAACGACTTGCAAAATCTTTCGCCGACCTCGAGTTCATGGTCAGTGTTGATATTTATCTGAACGAAACTTCAAAATTTGCGGATGTGATTTTGCCTGTGCCGTCATCGTTGCAACGCAGTCACTATGACCTCGCGCTTTTGACATTTGCCGTGCGCAATGTTGCCAACTACAGCAAACCAGTTTTGCCAAGATCCGCAAACGAACCAGATGAATGGGAGGTTCTGGCCAAGATGGCAGCAATAGTTTCTGGCCTTGGTGTTGAAACCTTGCCGTCAACAATCGATGATCTGACCATATTGAAATTAGTTCAAGGCGCCACGAAAGATTCTTCATCAAATATTTTTGGTCGTGATTGCGAAGCACTGATCAACGAACTTTCTATCGCTGGTCGTCGTGGACCAGATCGAATTCTCGACTTTCTGCTTCGTACCGGTCCGTTTGGTGATGGTTTTGGTGCAGTGCCAGATGGTTTGACTCTCGACAAATTGATCGCTGCACCACATGGCATTGACTTCGGCGCACTTGAACCTCGCTTGCCGAATATTTTGCGCACACAATCCGGAAAGATCGAACTCGCCGTGCGGCAATTGATCGATGATTTGAAGCGACTAGAAGTTTTATGTCAAGAAAAAATTGATACAACGCAGTTGACTCTTGTCGGTCGTCGAGATTTGCGATCGAATAATTCGTGGTTGCACAATATTGAAGTACTCGTCAAAGGTAAAGAGCGTTGCACACTACAAATGCATCCAAATGATGCAACACGACTCGGCGTCACGCAAGGTTCGTCGGTTCGCGTTACTAGTCGTGTAGGAAGTGTTGATGCTCCAGTTGAAATCACCGACTTAATTCGTCACGGAGTCGTAAGTTTGCCGCATGGTTGGGGTCATTCAATGCCAGGTACGAACACAAAAGTCGCTTCAAGTCGTGCTGGTGTGAACTCAAATATTTTGACAGACGAGCAACGCCTCGACCCCTTGTCCGGAACGAGCGTTCTCAATGGAATTCCTGTTTCAGTGGCTGTTTTATAGAAATATGGGCTAAAAGTTACATAAATTGCATAATCGGGGCGTTGCCCACAGGTAATCCCCAGAAGATCTCGCTAATTAACACGTCTGTCCACTTCCAATCCACAGGGCTGTCTGTCTATGATTCACAATCAGTTTGAATTGGCCTCTAAAAAGGCTCTAATTAAGGCTCATAAATGATTGACAAAGGCAAATAACAATGCTGTAATCTTGGCTACAAGTTGTGTGTGAGTCTGCAATGAGGGATTGTTTGACACTACATCTAGTGGTCTCGCTTGAGATCGTGGTTTTGTAGTGCTAGCCCCCTAAAAGATTAGCAAGTGATTTGAAAGTGGTTACGAATTGTAAAAGTCAGCCGCCAAAGTTAATCGAAATACATATTGAAAGGTTTAGTACAAAATGTCAATTGCTCCAGAGCGTTTATCAATCGGTATCCGCCGACACTTCACAGCACCAGGTACACATCCATATGACCAAGTCGTATGGGAGCGAAGGGACGCTCAAATCAAAAACTGGAAGGACGGCACCGTTGCGTTTGAACAACTTGGTGTCGAGTTTCCAACTTCGTGGTCGTTAAATTCGACCAACATTGTTTCGCAAAAATATTTCAGAGGCACACCTGGTACTGCAGAACGCGAAAACTCGATGCGCCAAGTTATCGATCGTGTTGCCGACACAATCACCAAATGGGGCACCGAGTGCGGTTATTTCGCCGACCAGATCGAGTCAGACTCATTTCGTGACGAACTGAAATATATTTTGGTGACGCAACGCGCGGCGTTTAACTCGCCGGTTTGGTTCAACATCGGCGTCGAAGGTGTGCCACAACAGGCCAGTGCGTGTTTTATTTTGGCAGTTGACGACACCATGGATGCAATTTTGAACTGGTACAAAGAAGAAGGAACGATTTTCAAGGGTGGCTCTGGTTCTGGCATAAATTTGTCGAACATTCGCAGCAGCGCAGAACATCTAAAAGGCGGAGGAACAGCATCAGGACCCGTCAGCTTTATGCGCGGTGCCGACTCTTCAGCCGGAACCATCAAGTCGGGCGGCAAAACTCGCCGCGCCGCAAAGATGGTCATCCTTAATGTTGATCATCCAGATATCGAAGAATTTATTTGGTGCAAGTCACATGAAGAAAAAAAGGCGCGCGCACTTCGAGATGCGGGCTTCGACATGGACCTGGACGGCAAAGATTCTTTCTCGGTTCAATATCAAAACGCCAACAACTCAGTTCGTGTAACAGATGAGTTCATGCAGGCAGTCAGAGACGATGCCGACTGGAACCTACTAGCGGTCAAAGATAGGCGCGTCGTGCGAACAATTCGTGCGCGTGACTTGTGGCGTCAAATGGCAACTGCATCATGGGAGTGTGCAGATCCTGGTTTGCAATTTGACACAACAATCAATAAATGGCACACGGCGCACGCTGCTGGTCGCATCAATGGTTCAAACCCTTGCAGCGAATATATGCACATCGACAACTCAGCGTGCAACTTGGCTTCAATCAACTTGTTGAAGTATCTCGACGACAACGACCGTTTTGATGTTGAGGCATACAGCCACACGATCGAAGTAATGTTTACTGCGCAAGAGATTCTTGTCGGTAACGCCGATTACCCGACCGAAAAAATCGCCGAGAACAGTCGCTTGTTTCGTCAACTTGGTTTGGGTTATGCAAACCTCGGGGCG
Source organism: Ferrithrix thermotolerans DSM 19514 (assembly GCA_945860575.1). GTDB lineage: Bacteria > Actinomycetota > Acidimicrobiia > Acidimicrobiales > Ilumatobacteraceae > BACL27. Next base: position 3,087 of record CAMAQQ010000063.1, on the reverse strand, counting down.
TTATTGATGGCACTCGGAATGCCATACGACTCAACTGGTGGGCGGGCTTGGGCCGCGGCACTGACCTCACTAATGACAGGTCATGCCTATGCAACGAGCGCTCGCACCGCAAGTCGAATGGGCCCATTTGCCGGATATTCGGCCAATGAGCGTTACATGCTCAATGTTTTGCGAATGCACCGCGACGCCAACAAAGAAATCGACAACATTGATGTCGTGCAACAAGACCTTGTAGATGCTGCTACATCATCATGGGATACCGCAGTTCGCGATGGTGAAGAATTTGGTGTACGCAACAGTCAGGCCAGTGTGCTTGCGCCAACAGGCACGATTGGGTTAATGATGGACTGTGACACAACAGGTATCGAACCAGACCTCGGATTGGTTAAGTTCAAAAAACTTGTCGGTGGTGGCAACATGACAATCGTCAATCAGACCGTGCCGCGTGCGCTAAAGCAACTCGGCTATGAGGGTCCGGTTGTCGAGCGAATCGTCGCCTACATCGATGAACAAAAAACAATCGTTGGTTCTCCTGATTTGAAAGCAGAGCACTTGCCAGTGTTTGCATGTTCGATGGGCGACAACACGATTCATTATGAAGGCCACGTGCGAATGATGGGTGCGACGCAGCCATTTTTGTCGGGTGCGATCTCAAAGACTGTAAACATGCCCGAAGATGCTTCAGTCGAAGACATCGAATCGTTGCACATGTTGTCTTGGGAGCTGGGTATTAAAGCAGTTGCCGTGTACCGCGACAATTGCAAAGTTGGTCAACCACTTTCAACTGCCAAAAAAGACAGTGAAAAAGGTGCCACCGATAATGGCGATGCTGCAAATTCGGCAACGCAAATTATCGAACGAATAGTTGAGCGCGTTGTGCACCAACCTGTTCGTCAGAAATTGCCACGATCTCGTCGTGGTCGAACATTTGAGTTTCGTGTTGCCGACTGTAAAGGTTTCGCAACAATCGGCGAATACACAGATGGGCGACCAGGCGAAGTGTTCTTGACGGTTTCTAAGCAAGGTTCAACTTTGGCTGGTCTGATGGATGCTTTTGCCAAGAGCATTTCGTATGGTCTGCAATATGGTGTGCCAATGCGAGCGTTCATTGAAGCATTCGTCAATACCCGTTTCGAACCTGCGGGCATGACAGATGATCCAGATATTCGCATGGCTTCATCAATTGTCGACTATCTCTTCCGTCGACTCGCGGTCGAATATCTAACCGCAGATGAGCGCGCTGAACTGGGTGTTTTCACTCGTGAAGAGAGAATGCAACCAACATTGCCAGGAGTCGAAGAGTCGATCACCATCAACACTCAGGGCGCCGATGTATTTGCTGATCCAAAAACGATTCCCTCTGTCAACGACTTGGTTGCGCAGATTGATTCTGGCGCATTCTCTGCCCCACCATCGCATGTTGCCAAAAAACCAGCAGCGACCGGCATGATCTGCACAGCGTGTGGTTCGGCAAACATGCAACGTGCTGGGGCGTGTTATGTATGCGGCGACTGCGGTTCTTCAAGCGGTTGTTCATAAACGTCTTGGTCGCAACAGCGATTTAAAAATCTCTGACTACATTTAGCGCGTGAGCAACAACCGCCCAAGAGTCGAAGTTTCGTGGTTCGCCGCACTTTGTGACGACGACTACGAGTTTCTGGGTGTGCCCGATGAAGACTTGCAATCTTCTTGGTCGCATTGCAGTGAGATCGTGCGTCGGGCCGAGATAAATGGTTTTGACAATGTGTTGTTGCCATCTGGTTACAGCCTGGGCATTGACGCCACTGCATTTACCGCGGCTATCGCCACTCAAACTAAACAGATTCGATTGCTGCTGGCTTTAAGACTCGGCGAATTAGTTGTGTCGCAACTTGCCCGACAAGTTGCAACACTTCAGCAGATTTCAAATTCGCGACTGGTGATCAACGCAATCTCTTCTGAGATGCCAGGCGAGCAGTTAACCAGCGAGGCCAGGTATCGCCGAACCACCGAGTATTTGTATGCACTTGGCGAATTATTGGAAGGCCGTGCGATAAGTCTTGATGGTGAGTTTTTGCAACTAAGTGTTGAACCCCCGCGTATCGTCAAACAGAACATGGGTTGTCCGCCAATCTATTTCGGCGGACTCTCAGAGGCGGCTCGTGATTGTGCGGCTGCTAGCGCTGATGTCTATTTGATGTGGCCAGATACAACTGCAAAAATTGTGAGCGTGATCGTGGATCTCAAATTGCGTACCCAGCAATTTGGTCGGTCATTAAAATTTGGTTGGCGTAGTCATGTGATTGTTCGCGAGACCGAGCGCGAGGCTCGCGAGGCGGCTAGGCGCTTGTTGTCGCGTCTTGACCCGGTGATTGGCGATGCGATTCGTGCGCGTTCGTTAGATGCGACATCTACTGGTGTAAATAGGCAGAGTGAGTTGCGGTCGTCTTCTGACGACGAAGGATACATTGAGCAAAACCTTTGGACTGGTGTCGGTCGCGCGCGAAGCGGTGCAGGCATTGCGATCGTTGGTGACCCTGATCAAGTTGCAGCCAAATTGCATGAACTCGCAGATGCTGGAGTGTCAACATTTATTTTGTCTGGATATCCACATCTCAAAGAGTGCGACCTCTTCGCAAAATATGTGTTGCCGCAAATAAATCACGGCCCGTTATCGCTATCTCATACTCAAGTTGCCTTGCACGAGCAAAATTAGTTCTCGAGTAGCTGGCCGAATCAGCTATTTGATTCGACAGTTGACGCGTTTGATGCCGTTGATGAAGCTGCTCTGCAGATAGGCGGGCTCGCCAGTTATCTGCAGGTTTGGAGCGCGTCGACGAATTTCGTCGAACATTACGGCGATTTCGCGTCGCGCCAAGTTCGCACCAAGACAGAAGTGTGGACCACCGGCGCCAAAACCAATTTGTGTGGGTTGCGCTTGGCGAGTTATGTCAAACTTGAAAGGTTCGGCAAAAATTCGCTCGTCGCGATTGCCCGAGTTATAGAACAGCACAACTTTTTGATTTTGTTTAATCGGAAAACCATTAATTTCGGTGTCTTGCGTTGCGGTCCGACGAAAATGAATAACTGGCGTTGCCCACCGAACAA
>CAMAQQ010000062.1 GCA_945860575.1 Ferrithrix thermotolerans DSM 19514 | reverse complement strand
AAAGACTAGTTGATGTTTAGTAATTCGGCTTGCAACTCTTCTGCGAGTTGCGGTGTTGCGGCGACAATTCCACTCCATCGAAGTGAAAGGTCGGGCTCAAAAGTTAGCGGGCGTCCGTGCAAATCGATTAACACACCGCCGGCGGCGTGAACTATCAAGTCAACGGCGGCGAGGTCAACAATTCGATGAATGTCGCCACCTGCATCACAAAACGCGTCAATGGCACCATCGGCGACAAGACATGCTTCAAGCACGCTCGAACCAAGCACGCGCACACGATCAATTCGTCGAGCAACTCGGCACCAAGCATCAAAAGTTTCGGGGCGCGGTCGCAACATTGACACAGCCGCACCGTTTAGAGTCTGGCGCTTAGTGGTTGTGTTCACAATGTGTTGATCTTTTTTTGCCCACCAAACTCGGTTGCCATCAAGCCATAATGCGAGACCTTCAACGGCGACACCATCGACGACGCGCGCCGCACAGAAACAAGCCAGTGGCACACCTGCTGCCGCATTTGCGGTGCCGTCGAGCGGATCAACGACTATGGTCTCTGACGATCCGCGGTCGATCCAACCAATTTCCTCGGACAAAACATTTACGCCGTGAGTTTCAAAAATTTCAAGCACGGGTCGTTCAACAACTTCGTCAAGAAAATATGTCGGGGTTCCATCGCCACCAATGCCCGAAGTTGCAAGCCGCTCTTCGCGCGAGTATCGCCCCATTGCGTCTCGGTATGCAGACCATGCGACCTCGGCACTTTCAGCCAAGACACGACTCACGCCACTTGGTATTTTCACGCTGATGCTCCGACCAGACTGACACGCTCGGCGTGTTGTGAGTTCGCTGTCAGTACGCCGAAAACTGTCGGCAGGTTTCCCTGCAAACGAATTAGCGCAAGATCTGCTCGTTTGCCGATCGCGATTTCTCCACGGTCGGTCAGCCCGACAGTCTGGGCAGGGCCCGAAGTAATCAGGCGAATCGCCTGTGGCAGTGTGCAGACTTTTCGTTCGACGAGTGCCGCAGCCGACCCAAGAAGTGAACTCGGCAAATAATCTGATGCCAAACCATCGCAAAGACCCAAAGCGATTAACTCTTGGGCGCTGACATTGCCACTGTGGCTTTTGCCGCGCAAAACATTTGGCGCTCCGCATACGGTGCGTAAGCCAGATTCTTTGGCGAGTTTTGCCGCTTCAACTGTCGTCGGAAATTCGGCGATCGACGCCGACCACTTGACGGCCTCGGCAACATCTGCGCTCGTCGCGGGGTCGTGTGCCATCAAATTGATTGCACCAGTTGCGGCATTTTCGGTGAGCCACGGCAATGCTTTGTCGCGATTGCCGATCAGCGCATTGCGTTCGGCGATCGTTTGATCAACGATACGACGAGCCTCTTCGATAGAAACTTTTCGGTTGCCGGCGATGTAACGCTCCATCACGGTGCGGTCGGTGTATTGCCCTTGACCCGGTGTGTGATCTTCAAAAGAGATCAGTGGCACCTGCGCTTTCATTTCGTTTTCGTTTTGATTCAAACGCGCAATCAATGCGACATAGCCGTGAGCATCGCGAGCGTCGAGTCGGTAAAGAATACGGTGATCTATCAGGGCCGACATACTTTCGGCATAGTCGACGATCGTGTCGCACAATTCGTTGGCGCTGTCAACTGTGCGGCCCCACTTTTCGTCGTTTTCAAAACCGATGCCGTGAAACATCGTGGTGATTCCTGCCGCACGAATGCGACTTTCAAAAGAACGAAGTGCAAAACCACTCGGCAGAGTTGCATTTGGTCGTGGGTTTAGCTCTTGTTCAAAGCCGTCACTGTGACTATCAACGACACCAGGAATACAGATCGACCCGCTTCCATTAATCGAATCGGGTGCAGCGGGGCCGTTTTGGGCAATATCAATTATCACGCCATGCTCAATTGTGATTGTCGCGTGCTCAAGCAAAGAGTCGGGCAAAACTGCGGTGACATTGGTGATCGAAAATATGCCATTTTTCATCGGGCAACTCCTTCAAGGTTGGTTAGTGCATCTTCAGGGCTGCCTTGATAATCGACGCGCCCATTTCGCAAAACAATTATTCGCGACGCAAGACGACGCATCGCTTCAATATCGTGAAACACCGCGAGCACCGCGACGCCTTGACTTGTGAGTGTGCCGATAAGTTCGAGTGCAGACTCTCGGTTCGCGGGGTCGAGTGCCGAAACTGGTTCATCGAGCAGCAAAAGTTGTGGCGGTGAGATCGTGCCAGCGGCTAAATTGACGCGTTGTTTTTCGCCGCCCGAAAGCATTGATGCGCTGACATCCCATAAAACTTCGTCAAGGTTGAGGCGTTGCAACGAGTGTGCCGCCGCGTCTTTGGCGGTCTGGCGGTCCATGCCGCGTTGAATGCCGGCGTGCATCACGATGTCAAACGGCGAGCGTCGCGGTTGAGCGCGCAAGAACTGTGAGACATAGCCGATTTTCGTGCCACGCAAAGTCGCAAGTTCAGCATCGGTCAGCGAAACAAGATCAACAAAAGTCGTCGTGTCGAGTTTGAGCAACACACTGCCGCTGGTCGGTTTATAGGTTCGGTAAATCGACTTGAGCAACGACGATTTTCCCGCGCCGCTCGTGCCTGCGAGTGCCACATGTTCGCCAGCCGCAACCGAGAGCGAAACTCCGTTAAGGGCTTCGACGCATCTTGAGTCAATGGTGTGCAGGTAGAAATGTTTGTACAGATCTCGCACTTCGAGCACGACGTTGTGTTGCTCAATTGATTGTTGTGTCATGCTCGCGCCGCTGAAACTAATTTTTGGCTATACGGATGATGCGGATCTTCGAGCAGTTGATCGGTGAGCGCGCTCTCAACAACGCGTCCGTGATTCATCACGATGCAGCGGGTCGTGAGCATCTCGATCACCGAAAAATCGTGCGAAACGACAACCGCAGCCAAGCCGTATTCTTCGAGAAGACCGCGAATCAGGTCGAGTACACCCGCGGCAACACTGGCGTCTAGACCCGTTGTTGGTTCGTCGAACAAAACGATTGGTGGGCGATTGGCGATCGCTTTGGCGAGTTGCACGCGCTGGCGCATGCCACCTGAGAATGACTTGACTGCGTCATCCATTCGGTTCAATGGCACTTCGGTGCGGCTCAACAGTTCGCTGGCACGACCCCTAATCGCCGAAAAGTTACGCCAACCAGCGGCGGTTAACGGTGACGCAATGTTTCCTCCGGCGGTGACATTCATCTCGAGACCTTCGGCGGGGTCTTGATAGACGACCGCGATTTTATTGACACGAAGTTGGCGTCGTTCGGCCGCCGAAAGATTGAAGATGTCGAGTTGTTCGTCGGGGGCCGTGCGTATTTTCACTGAACCCGCTGTCGCCGCCTGATCTCCGGCGATGCAACGCATAACAGTTGATTTACCCGAACCAGATTCGCCGACTACGCCTAACGCCTCGCCAGCGGCAACTTCAAATGAAACATCCCATGCGGCAACGATTGCGCCCGTCACTGAATCTTTTGATGTGCCAGCCTCTGGGCCAGTGTTCTCTATGCCATGCTTCGAGAGGTTTCCGAAAACTTTGCCGAGATTTTCAACTTTGAGCACCCACTCGGGTGCGGTTACGAGTTTCATTGCGCCTTGCCCGAATTTCGTTCGCACCAGTCGGTGTCGCTACACACCCAACGCGAAGCAGGGCCAGGTATCTCGACGAGAAAAGATTTGCTGCTACCGCATTGCGAGCAATTCGCACCCGGCGTGTATTCAACTTCAAATGGAACATCTTCGAATGTCAACGGCGTTACGGGTGTATATGGCGGCACGGCGTAGATGCGTTTCTCGCGACCCGCACCAAACAAAGTTAAGAACGGTGACTGGTCCAGTCGGGGTATGTCCCAACGGGGTATCGGTGTCGTGGCGATGACGTAACGGTCGTTGACTAAACATGGATACCCAGTCGTTTGGGTGATAACGCCGTTGCGTACTTTGTCTTCATAGAGACTGACCCACATTTTCGAATAGTCGGCTTCGGCGTGCATTCGCGCAAGTTCGCGCATGTCGCGCTCAACACCGCGCAACGGTTCGGGCACCGGCACTTGCAAAATCAAAATATGTTGTTCATCGAGTCCGTCTTCGGGTATGCGATGTCGGCTCTGCACGATCGACGCTTCAGATGCGGTAGTTGTCTCGTGCACTTTTGTCGATTGCACGATCAACCGACGCAAGTTCACGGCGTTAACACCTTGATCATCGCCTTGGTCGATTACTTTGATTACATCGCTCGGGCTGATGACCGCGAGTGTAAGTTGCAACCCGCCCGAACCCCAACCGCGAGCCACCGGCATTTCTCGTGAACCAAACGGCACTTGATAGCCGGGCACTGCCACCGCCGTGAGAATTGCCCGACGAATTTCTCGTTTTGAATATTCGTCGAGAATTCCGAATTGTTTTTGGTCGTGTTCGGCGCCAAGTTCGTTGAGCAGATCGGTCATGTTGCGCGCTCACGATTCTTTGAATCACGAACTGCAAGTTTGCGTTCGACCATCGACCGAAAGGTCACATAGTGCGGCAATTTGAGATGTTCAAGAAAGCCCGACGAGTCAAGACCATCTGTGGTCAACAACAACGACTGCTCAAGTTGGCTTCGTCCGTTGTCACGATGACACGCAATGTCGAGGTTGGCCATGGCGATTGCCTTTTTTTCGTTGTGACCAAGGCAAAGTCCGTAGCCGATGTCGAATCGATCGCGTTGCTCGTCAATACCGTTTAAATCTTCAATCGCTTCAACTTCTGTGGCGCGAATGTTGCCGATTGAAATCGCGTTACCAGTCAAAGGATGATTGATGCGCAGTGGAAGATATCCGTGGCGAACTTCGCCCAATGTCACCTCGTGCACATATCCGTCTGGTCCGAGAATGTTGCGATACCACTGATTTACCAACGCACCAGTTTCGGCGCGTGCCATCGACGAAAGTCGTGCCGAGCGCGATGCTGGTGGGCGAGCAGGCGTGCGCGTGATGTCAAATGGTTCTGGATCATCGCTGCGACGGCGATCAACTAGAAGATCCATTTCGCGAAGTGTTTCAAGTAGGCGCCGTGGCTGTGTTTCTTCAATGCTTGCAGGTGACTCGCTCGTGTCGAGTTCTTGAGTCAGGGCGAGTGACGCCAAGAGCATTGACTCTTCTTGGCCGGCTTGTTCGGTGGTCAGTTCAAGCAGACGACCCGTGTAGTCGCTGGTGCGACCAAGCATCTGTGGCCCCGGCGGGTTTCTGAAGGCGGGCACGATGCGTCGAATGATTTGCAATTCATCGGCGTCGGTGGCTTGGCTATAGGCAAATCGCGGCAGTGTCGATTTGTATGACCGCAACAAATGCACCGCTTCAATCAGGTCACCTTCGGCTTGGCGAATTGCGACAGCAGTTAACTGCTCATCCCAAATACCGGCTTCACCCATCACGCGGTCGACGGCGAGCCTGAATCGTCCAACAATTTGTTCGGGGCTAACCCATTCGCAATCGGCATTCAACCGCTTGTGGCGCACGAGTTTTTCGGCGGCCTCGATCGCGTCGATTCCCCCTCTGGCCGCCGAGTATCCCATTAGGCGACTATCTCTTGAACTTGCATCACACTAAATTCGGTGCTGCGACTAATGGCGGCGAGATGACCGAGTTGGTCACACAGCCAAACATCAACGCCAGCCGGAAACGAATTGTTGACTTGCGCCAAAGTGTTGAAAAAGTTTTCACTGAGCCCAACGACATGCAAAGTTATTTCGCCATTGACGCCTGGGCCACGCAAAGCAATTGTTGTGCTCTGATGTTTGGCGACGTCGTTCGCCGTCTTTTCGGTGGTCTCGAGGTTTTCTTCGCTCGCAAATTCTTCTAAATTGTCGCAAGTCACGATCAGGCGACAACCTGCCTCGGGCTCGTTGGCTGATCCTCGAGCGAGGCTGTTCAAATCGCGGGCCGATGGTTCACCAAAAGACAGCACCCACTCGGCATTCGGCAACTCGGCGATTGGCGCACCCGAAGCCGAACCAAGCAGACGAGCCCAAACTTGGGCATCGATGTCGTCGAGTGATGAGATAACTGAAAATTTCGTCTCAACGTCGATTAGCGCGAGCATCAATGCCGTTTCGGGCAAACATTGCGACTGATCTGATAGAGCGAGAGCCTCGATCATGCCGGGGCGGCTAAGAGTCTGCAGCATCGCGCGAAAGGTGTAATTGGCGTCAATTGGCACAAGGTTTAAGAACTTCATTTCACTCAAGCGCCTCGAAATTCACGATGGTTGGCGAGATCTCGTTCCATTCGGCCAGTTTCGCCTTCGCTTCATCGTCGATGGTTTGATTGCAGAGTTCGCCAATCGAGCGCTGCAGTTCGGCATATTCGTCGTCGTCGACCTCGCAAATTGCGTCGAGAATCGCCGCGCCAAGTGCAGTCGGGCGATCGGTGCCCATGCGAATCGCCCAGCCAGCCTGGTCATGCAACAAAACTTCGGCGCGAGTCGCGACAACTTCAGCAAGATAGAAACGCTCTTTGCAAACTGGCTCGCGCACTTGCATCATGATCAGCCCAGTTTCTGGGGCCTTGGTCACGACGAGCAAATCTGAAATACTTCCGAGTTCAAGCGCACGATTGGCAAGATTCTGTATTGCTTTAGGTTCGGCGATGGCAAGAAGTTCGGCGCGACGGTCTCGTGAAACTTCTATTTGTGGGGCACTCACATGCTGAAATTACATGTGTCTAGTTAATTTCAAGAGCTGCGAAGGTATCGCAGCGGTTAATGCGAGGTGAATTGTTTACTGTGGCGCGCAGCAAACTTCGGCTGACTTGGCGGCGTTGGCGTTTGCGCTCGCTGTCGCGACTGGGGTGTTCTTCATTTGGTCGGCATCGGAAAGTACGGTGTAAACCTCGAATTTATGCGCGCCACCTTCGACCCAAAACTTGTCTTGCACGGCGTAGCAACAAGTCGTTTCGCCTTCGACCCACACCGGCAAACCAGCAGCCGTGACGCGATCGTGCTCGCCGCGCACAGCATCGACCGATTCAACTTCGACACCGAGGTGATTAATCGAGTCGCTGGCGCCTGGGTTTTCAATCAACACGAGTTTGAGTGGCGGGTTGACGACCGCAAAGTTGGCATAGCCAGTGCGAACTTTGGCGGGTGCGACACCGAACAGCTTCGAATAGTGGGCGATTGATTCTTCGAGATTTTCAACATTGAGGGCGAGTTGCAGTCTTGACATG
>CAMAQQ010000061.1 GCA_945860575.1 Ferrithrix thermotolerans DSM 19514 | reverse complement strand
TGGCGTCGAATCAGTTTGCCACTGGTCGGAGACCTTGCCGAAGCGGCGCAACGCGAAGCCGACCGTCTTGACGGCGAGTATTCGCGCGAACGTCTTGGGAGATTGGCATTCGCGGGCGGATACGAAGCCGATGTTGACAATTCGGCAATCAGTACTGATGCGCTATTGGCTTTAGAAGAACTCGAAGAAAACGAATAGAGAAAGAAAATTTATGACAGACACAGTACTTTCATCAGCAACCAAAGAAGTCGTAATTGGTTTCGGCCGTCCGTTTGTAATGATCGGTGAACGAATCAACCCGACTGGACGCAAACTTCTCGCCGCAGAAATGAAAGAAGGCAACTTCAGTCGCGTTGAATCTGATGCATTGGCTCAGGTTGTCGCGGGTGCTCACATGCTCGATGTCAATGCAGGTATTCCGTTGGCTGACGAACCAGCACTGTTGGCAAAAGCAATTCAACTCGTGCAGTCCATCACCGATGTTCCTTTGTCGATTGACTCGTCGATCATCGAGGCGCTTGAGGCAGGTCTTTCTGTTTACCAGGGTAAAGCACTCGTGAACTCGGTGACTGGCGAAGAAGCCAACCTTGAGCGTGTATTGCCACTCGTGGCGAAATATGGCGCAGCAGTAGTGGCGATTTCAAACGATGAGACCGGCATCAGCATGGATCCAGATGAGCGTTTCGCTGTCGCAAAAAAAATCGTTAATCACGCCGCTGATTACGGCATTCCTTCTTGCGATGTGGTAGTTGACCCATTGGTTATGCCAATCGGGGCGATGGGTGATGCCGGCCGTACGGCATTTAAAATCATTCGTCGTTTGCGCGAAGAACTTAAAGTCAATACAACCTGTGGTGCATCAAATGTCAGTTTTGGCATTCCGTCTCGCAACAACATCACTGGAACATTTTTGGCAATGGCGATTGGTGCCGGCATGACTTCGGCAATCATGAACCCAATGCACCCAGAAGTTAAAACTCTCGTGATGGCCGCAGATGTGCTCGTCGGCAACGATGAGAATTGCTCCGCATGGATTCGTGCGAATCGCGATCCAAATGAAGTAAGTGCAGATCGTGCTGCCCGAAATAGTCGCGGTCGGCGCAAGACCGAGTAAACAGCAATGCAGCGACGAGTCGTCTTTACCCCGTCGGGACTTGATGGCGTAGTTGAAGACGGTGTGACTGTTCTCGAAGCAGCCCGACAACTTGGCGCAGATATCGATTCGGTTTGTGGTGGTCGCGGAATCTGCGGTCGGTGTCAGATCACTCCTTCAACTGGTGTCTTCGCTAAATGGGGGGTCACTGTCACAGAATCTGCTCTTTCAAGTTTCGCTGAAACAGAAACAAATTATCGCGCCAAGCGTGCTCTAGTTGCCGGTAATCGTCTTGGTTGCGCCGCGCGAATTTGTGGCGATGTGGTCATTGATGTGCCTGCGATCAGTCAAGTACATAAACAAATCGTTCGAAAAGATTTAGATCTCGAGCCGATAACTGTCGACCCGAGTTTCAGTTTGTACTATCTGACGATTCCAGAGGCGCAGTTGGGCGACTCGGTTAGTGCCGCCGATGCACTCGCCAACGCCGTAGCGGTGCAACACAAAGTAAATGCTCCCCAAGTGGCGCGTCGAGCACTAAGCAGTTTGCACTCGGCGATGGCCAAAGCCGACGGTGAAGTGACGGTTGCGGTTCGACATACGACCAATCTTGACCAGATAGTTGCAGCTTGGCCAGGTTTCGTTGACGCAGCATACGGAATTGCAGTTGATGTTGGCTCAACAACTGTCGCAGGTCACTTGTGCGAACTTTTAACTGGAGAAATTATTGGTAGTTACGGATTGATGAATCCTCAAATTCGCTTCGGCGAAGACTTAATGAGTCGCGTGTCGTATGTGATGATGAACCCAGGTGGTGATGTCGAACTAACCAAAGCGATTAGAACTTCGCTTGATGATCTTGTGGGCAACCTTGTCGCCAGTGCGGGCATTTCGCGCAACAATGTTTTAGAGATAGCAATCGTCGGCAATCCGATCATGCATCACATCGTTTTGGGTATTGACCCGACACCACTGGGTATGGCACCGTTTGTTTTGGCGACGAACGAATCAGTCAGTGGTTGGGCGAACGAACTCGAAATTGATTTACCGAACGCCAGTTATTATGTCGGCCCATGTATTGCAGGTCATGTCGGCGCCGATACAGCGGCAGCGATTCTTGCTGAAGGTCCTCATCGTTCAACAGAAATGCAACTTCTAGTTGACATCGGTACGAATGCCGAGATTGTTCTTGGCAACACTATGCACCAGTTTGCTGCGTCTAGCCCAACTGGCCCCGCGTTCGAGGGTGCTCAAATCAGTGCAGGTCAGCGCGCAACTGCCGGCGCGATTGAACATGTGCGAATCGACCGCAAGACCCTTGAACCGCGAATCAAAGTTATTGGTTCGACTTTGTGGAGCGACGAAAAAGGTTTCATTGAATCTCTTGGCGATACGACAATCACCGGTATTTGTGGCTCTGGAATAATCGAAGTGATCGGCGAAATGTATCTAAGTGGAATCATCGATACCGACGGTGTCGTGCGCGGTGAACTCGCGACGAAATCGAATCGCATAGTGGCCGATGATCGCACTTTCTCATATTTGTTTTACGAAAACGGTGAGACAAAACTTTATGTCACGCAAAATGATGTGCGCGCAATTCAATTAGCCAAGGCCGCATTGCGTGCAGGCATTGATTTGCTTGTTGAGCATGCTGGTTCACCGATCGTCCATGACATTCGCCTTGCTGGTGCATTTGGTGCGCACATTGATCCCGTTTATGCGATGGTGCTTGGCTTGGTGCCCGATTGTCCGGTTGCTGGTGTTCGTGCAGTCGGCAATGCAGCTGGCGCCGGAGCAGTGCAATCACTTTTGTCACGAAAATTGCGTCACGAGATGGAGTCAACCGTTCGTGGCGTTACAAAAATTGAAACTGCCACCGAGCCTCGCTTTCAGCAACTTTTTGTTGAGGCAATGGCGTTTCCGCATAAAACCGCACTCACACCGAATCTTGCGACAGTTATTGATTTGCCTGAAAAGGCCGAAACTTCATCAGATGGCTCTGGACGATCTGGACGCCGTCGCCGTTCGACTAACGGCGTGGCAGACTAGAAATAATGACGGATGTAGATCGCACGAGACGTTCGGGTGGGCGAGCAGGTCGCCAGACCTTGCGTTCTTCGCATGAGCCGAGTCGTGACGCATTCATCACTCGGCTTATTAGGCCCTACGAACTAGTTTCTGATGAGGGTTTAGAAATAATTGAACACAACGCTGACACGATTCTTGAAGAAGTCGGCATCGAAGTTCGCGATTACCCATCGGCAATCGCGCGATTCAAAGACGCTGGTGCCGATGTAACCGGCACTCGCGTGAGATTTCCGCGCGGCATGTGTCGCAATATTGTTTCTGCCACTGCACCTCGTGTTTACACACAACACGCACGCAATCCACTGAACAATGTTCAAATCGGTGGTGATGCAACTGTGTTTGCACCAAATTATGGTTCACCATTTGCGTACGACATTGACAATGGTCGTCGTTACGCAACGATCACTGATTTTCAAAACTTTGTGAAACTCGCCTATATGTCACCGCGCATGCATCACTCAGGCGGAACGGTCTGTGAGCCGGTTGATATTCCGGTTAGCAAGCGTCACCTTGACATGGTTTACGCACACATCAAATACAGCGACAAAGGTTTCATGGGTTCGGTTACTGCGGGTGAGCGTGCACAAGACAGCGTCGAACTAGCGCGCATCGGCTTCGGTGGAGATTTACAAGATCGCACGGTGATGACAAGTTTGATTAATGCATCTTCGCCACTCGTGTGGGACGCCTCGATGCTTGCATCAGCCGAGGTCTACGCATTAAATAATCAAGCCACGATTATTACTCCGTTTATTTTGGCAGGAGCAATGGCGCCGTCGACTTCGGCTGGCGTTGCAACACAAACTCTTGCCGAGTCATTGGCCGGTATGACTTTTACCCAACTCGTGCGCCCAGGCGCGCCCGTGATCATGGGTTCGTTCGCGTCGTCAATGTCAATGCAAACTGGTGCACCAACTTTCGGCACCCCAGAGCCAGCAATTGTTCTTTACACAATGGCTTCGCTCGCTCGTCGTCTCGGCGTGCCGTTTAGATCGGGCGGTTCGTTGACGGCTTCTAAGTTGCCTGATGCACAAGCTGCTTACGAAAGCGCCGCTACTTTGATTCCAACTTTGATGGCTGGCACCAATTTTGTTCTACACGCAGCGGGCTGGCTCGAAGGCGGTCTCGCGATTGGTTACGAGAAATTTATTTTGGATGACGATCAACTTGGCATGATGGCAACTTTTGCCAAAGGTTTGGATATCTCGCCAAATGGTCAGGCACTTGACGCAATTCGTGAAAACCCGCCGGGTAATCACTTTCTTGGCACGGCGCATACTTTGGCGAATTTTGAATCGGCGTTTTATCGCTCAACAACTTCCGACAACTCAAGTTACGAGCAGTGGCTTGAAGACGGCGGCGACGACTCCGCAAAGCGGGCAAACAAGATTTGGAAAGAGCGACTTGCGTCTTATGTCGCGCCACCACTTGATGATGCGATTGACGAAGAACTTAAAGAATATATTGCAAAGCGAAAGAGCGAGTTGCCCGATACTTTTGCCTAGCCTTAAATTCGCCAGACAGCAAAGTAAACAAATAACCACCATTTGCCTCTAGCATTGCGATCATGTCACTATTTTCGAATCTCAAAAAATCCTCCGTAAAGGTTACGCCAGCCGTAAAGACGCTCGTTAGCAATATGCGCTATGAGTTGATTCCGATGAAGAGCATCGAGCAGGGCATTCTTGATTTGCCGGCTGGTGCGCCCGTGTCTGTCACATGTTCGCCAGCCAAAGGTATTGCGGCGACACAAGAAATTTCTGCTCGGTTGATTGCGGCTGGCCACGAAGTTGTCCCGCATTTTGCCGCACGTTTGGTCGAGTCTCGCGAGCATGTGACCAAACTTGCTTCGTGGGTGCGTGAGCAAGGCATCAAAGAAGTTTTTTTGATCGCCGGTGATGCCGAGAAACCTGCTGGTCCGTATAAAGATGGTGTTGAGTTGTTGCGCGACTTTCTAGACAGCAATAGTGCGGTTGAACGAGTCGGTTTTGGAAGTTATCCAGATGGACACGCATTTATTAGCCGTGACGATCTGAGTTTGGCCTTGCATCACAAACAAAAGCTATTGCAAGAGGCTGGCGTTCAAGGTCTTGCTTCAACTCAAATGTGTTTCGACATTCCTTTGATTCGGCAATGGTTGGAGCAAGAGCGTAGCAACGGTTTCAAGATGCCGATTCAACTTGGCGTGCCAGGTGTTGTCGACCGCACTCGACTGATGACTCTTGGTGTTCGTGTTGGTGTCGGTCAATCAATGCGTTATCTCAGCAAGAATAAAACGTCAATCATTAAGATGCTTGCGCCAGGTGGCTATGACCCAACAGAACTAGTTGCTGGTCTCGCCAAAGATGCACAGGCTCTAAACATCGTCGGCTTGCATTCGTTCACTTTCAACAGTGTTGCCGACACTGCAGCATGGCAGCGAGAAATTCTCGCAAATAAATGAAAACTGACGTCGTCGTCATCGGCGCCGGCGTTATCGGCGGGGCAGTCGCACTCGAACTTGCCAAGGCTGGTCGCTCGGTAGTGATTGTTGATAAAGGTTCGGCCGCTGGTGCTGGATCAACATCGGCTTCGTCGGCGATCATTCGATTCAGTTATTCGACTCATGATGCTGTGTTAATGGCATGGGAGTCGGCAACTATTTGGGAGAATTGGGCAGACTACTTAGGCGCGATAGACCCAGACGGCATGGCGAAATTTATCCGCACGGGATATTTGGTTTATCGCACCGCGGGCTACGACGGTGAATCAGTCCGCCTGATTTGGGATGACTTGAAGATTCCTTACGAAATTCTCAGTGCCGATCAACTACGCAAAAAATTTCCGGCACTTGATGCCAACAGTTATTGGCCACCAAAAAGAATTGACGATCCGGCATTTGGCGACGACGCTGTGGGCGAATTGTCGGGTCTCTATGATCCGTTGAGTGGTTTCATGGATGACCCAATGTTGGCTGCACACAATTTGATTAACGCCGCAAAAGTTCTCGGTGCGCAGACTCGTTTCAAAGAAGAAGTTGTGGCGATTGATAAGGATGGTTCGCGAGTCACGGGCGTGACGCTCGCGTCGGGCGAACGTATTGAAGCAGCAATTGTTGTTAATGCCGCTGGGCCTCACGCCAGAAAAATCAACAAGATCGCTGGAGTTCTCGACGAAATGAATATTCGTCATCGCCCTTTGCGCCAAGAGGTTTATGTCGCGCCTGCGCCAAATGGTTTCAAACTTGAAGACAATGTTCCGGTCGTTGCTGATCTGGACACTGGTATTTACTTTCGACCTCATCTCGGTGGCACGATAAATCTTGGCGGTACCGAACCCGCTTGCGATGAATTGCATTGGATCGACGACGCCGATGATTGGCGTGAAGAAACGACTGTCGAGATTTGGGAGACGATGATGTTGCGTCTTGCTCGACGCATGCCTGATTTCGGAGTGCCCGTTTCACCCTCGGGCATTGGTGCGCTTTACGACGCGACAGATGACTGGGTCCCAATTTACGATCGTTCAAGCATCGACGGATTTTTCATGGCGTGTGGCACAAGTGGCAATCAGTTTAAGAATGCGCCAATGGCTGCAACGTTTATTCGTCTATTAATTGAGGCTGCCGAGGCTGGGCGCGATCACGACAAAGATCCGATTTCTTATATCGGGCCAAGGTCGGGACGGTCGATTAATGTCGGTGCTTTCTCGCGGTTGCGCGAAGTGCAAAATACTTCTGGCACGGTAATGGGTTAGCAAACAGAGTCTCTCGATTAATGCCATAATTGGCTATGCGGACATCTCTGTCAGAACTTTTAGCAACTGGCAAAATAATTCTTGCTGACGGCGCCACAGGAACGAACTATTTCGCACTCGGTTTGACATCGGGTGAGCCACCCGAGTTCTGGTTAGATTCGCATCCTGAGCATGTGACTGGTTTGCACCAGCAATTTGTTGACGCCGGGGCCGACATTATTTTGACGAATACTTTCGGTGCCAATCGCCATCGCTTGAAACTACACAATGCGCAGGCTCGAACTTATGAACTTGCAAAACGAGCGGCAGAACTTGCCCGCCAAGTTGCCGACGCATGCGCACGACCAGTGGT
>CAMAQQ010000060.1 GCA_945860575.1 Ferrithrix thermotolerans DSM 19514 | reverse complement strand
GCGAGAGCAACTCGTTTTTGTTGTCCACCGGAGAGTTCATTTGTTTGTGCGTCAATTAAGCCAGTCATGCCGAGCCGATCGAGCATCGCTTCGCCACGCCAATCTTCACCCACCGCATTGCGCACAGTGCCCTTTGGTAAATCTGGTTGCTGGGCGAGAATGCCAATTCGTGAGCCGCGCCCGTATCTCACGACGCCCGCGTCGGGTGAGTAGTCGCCACTCAAAATTCGCAGCAGTGTGCTTTTGCCACAACCGTTTAGTCCGACTACACCGATTCGATCGCCATCGCTGAGGGTCAAAGAAATATCGTCAAATAACGGGCGATTAGGTCGAGAGGCTTTTAGTCCTTGGGCGTCTATCAAAATCACAGCCTTTTAGGCTACGTGTAGAGCCTTGACTATGGTTGATATCAATGCCTGACTTTCTAACAAACTATGCACAAACTCAGCCCAACAAATTGGCTGTGATTGATGACCGACCAAATGGCAAAACTCGCACACTGAATTGGCAGCAACTTAACGAAGAAGCGAATCGTCTTGTCAACGTTTTAACCGATATTGGCGTCACGCAACCCGGTGAAAAAGTTGTGTGGTGCGGGCAAAACTCTGTTGGCGTCGTCGTGATGACAAATGCTGCGCGAAAACTTGGCATTACTTCAGTGCCACTTAATTATCGCCTGAGCGATGACGAGTCGGCATATGTCACAGATCACTGTGATGCCACGGTCGTTTATGTAGACGCCGAAAACGCGGCAACATTTGAGCGAATCCGTGACCGGATTCCGAAAGTCAAAAAGATTCTGGTTTACGATGGCGCCGCGCCTGAGTCAATGCTTTCGTGTGATGAACTAATGGCAGCAGCGTCGCCCCTTGAGCCTGCCATAATCGCAAGCCGTGAGCCTGGTGCGACAATGATTTACACATCTGGCACAACTGGCAAACCAAAAGGTGCACTGCGGACGTCGCGCACGAGCCCAGAACAAGGTTTGGCACTTGCTCAGTTACTCGGCGCTTCACCGAACGATATTTATCTGACAACCGGCCCGCTTTATCACAGTGGCCCCGGTGGTTTTATGGTCACGGCATTGGCATTTGGTCAGACGATTATTACGCAGCGTAAATTTGATCCGCAAGATTGGTTACGACTGGTTCATAAATATAAAGCGTCAACGACATTTAGTGCGCCGACACCGATTCGAATGATCTGCAATCTGCCACCTGAGATCAAGAAAAATTACAATGTTTCATCAATGCGATGCATGGTTGCCAATGCTGCACCGTGGAGCATGACGCTCAAGAAAATGTATCTAGAGTATTTCCCCGCGATTTCGCTCTACGAGATTTATGGATCAACCGAACTTGGCGTTAATTGTGTGTTGCTGCCAGAAGATCAGTTGCGAAAGCCTGGCTCATGTGGCAAACCATCGCCATTGGTTGAAATTAAATTATTTGACGACGACAGCAATGAAGTGACTGGTTTTGGCCCCCTACAAACGGGCGAGTTATATGTCAAGAGCCCGTCGGTATTTGCTGATTACTACAAACAGCACGACAAATACGTTGCCGACCAAAAGCACGGTTATCAAACAGTCGGCGACATCGCCTATCGCGACGAAGATGGATACCTATATATCTGCGATCGCAAGAAAGACATGATCATCTCGGCAGGCATGAACATCTACCCGGCTGAGATTGAAGGCGTGCTTGAAAATCATCAAGAGATATACGAAGCCGCTGTTTTTGGTATTCCGAGTGAAGAGTGGGGCGAAAGTGTGCACGCGGTGATTGTTCGCCGACCAGGCTCAAAACTCACAGAGGCCGATGTTGATGTTTATGCTCGCGTTCATTTAGCGAGCTACAAAGTTCCGCGCTCAGTCACGTGGAGCGACGAACTACCAAAGACCGGCTCGGGCAAGATTTTAAAGCGTGATCTGCGCGCGCCGTATTGGGCAGGCCGCGCTTCTCAGGTCTAGCATTACCGCATGCCGAGCGTGCTTGAGATACCAAAAGCGTCTACGCCGACAGGTGGTTATGGCACAGAAATGCCTGCACCTGTGTTGGCAGATTGCACCGACGCACTCGCGAGTGATTTTCCTGACTTTCGTGGATTATGGCGGGCGATTGATGTTCGAGTTAACGGCGAGGTTGCACCTGCGACACTAAAAGTTTGGCAACATTTAGAGCGCATCGAGCAGGCCGGCAATCGTGTCGTGATCACTGCGGGTGGTGTGTTGCATGACATGTACGCCGATGGAACTTTTGAAAATGGAATCAATGACGTAATGGCCGCAGATTTTGTCACGCCACTTTATGTTGCGGCGACTTTTGAAAATGATGTTCTCGTTTTGCGTCCGCGCGGTTTAGAAGGCATAGAGGTAAAACGCTGGCTTGACGGTGCGCATCTGATCTGGGAGTACAGCACGTTTTTCACCGTCCGCCTCGAGCGTCTTACTTAGCCCAATTTCGAAAATGGTCAGCTGTTATTTGAGGGTTGCGAATAGCGCGGGGAAAACTTTAGATACTTTTGAAGTTAAATAATCGCCGTAAGTCCCTGTCCATGCTTGAACACTCGTGCCATCCCAGCGACGCGAGACATCATCAGCAGGTGGTGTGCCGTCGAGTGGCAGCGGCTCGACCGATGCATCCCACGATGGATCAATAAAAAACGGATACGACATACGTTCACGCCCGCTTGAATTCTTAACCCGATGCGCAGTTGAGCGATAACGCCCGAGAGTTAGCCGATCAAGCATGTCGCCAATATTTACAACGAACACGTCTGGTTCTGCTGGCACGTCAAGCCAAATTTCGTCGTCACTCGAACTTCTCAAACCTTCGCTCTTTGCAGTGCCGGGTATGCGAACTTGCAAACCGCCGCAATCATCTTGCGCAAGAATTGTCAGCAATCCGTAATCTGTATGCTCGGCGACGCCCCATTCGCTAATGCCATCTTGTGGCAAATGCAAAATATCAATCGGCGGATAGTGAAAGATTCGAAATAAGCAAGTCGGCTCACGTGCAATAGTTCTTGCAAACCAGTCGGCTGGCATCTGCAGACCCAAAGCAACGCCACGCATTAAAGCGGCGCCGAGATTTTGCATCGCTGCAAACCATTCGTCGGCGCACGCACCTAAATCGGCCGGCACTTGCGGATACAAATTTGCACCATGTAATGGCGTTCTCGCAATTACGCGCGGGTCAGTGGCCGGTAGTTGTTGACCTATATATAAGCCTTCTTTGCGGTCGGGTACACCAGAGGTCAGCTCATCCCCGACGCCAAACCAGCCACGCCAAGCCGAACCAGCTAGTGGCATTGCGCTTTTTGCTTTTTCTGCGTTGTCGAGGGCGAAAAATTCACGGGATAATTTGTCGAGCCGTTGGCGAAGTTCTGCATCAACACCGTGGTTAGTGATCCGAAAGAATCCACTGTCGCGACATGCAGAATCAATTTCGTTGGCACAAGAACTTACGCTCAAGCTACTCGGTGAGCCTGACAATAGTGGCCCGACATCGATTAGCGGCAGAGTCAGTTTTTGTGGCGAACCCATTATTTAAAGTTAGTTGGTCCAGTGCAGAAGTAAAACAGGCGACTTGTTAATCTATGAATATGAAAGTTCTGCTTGATTACGATTCGTGTCACGGGCATCAGATGTGTGCGATTGCCGCGCCCGATGTTTTTGGTAGCGACGAAATCGGTAACGCCAAAGTCTTAATCACTGGCGAAATTCCAGTTGAACTTCACACAAAAGTACGAAGAGCAGAGTCAAATTGTCCTGAACGCGCAATAACAATCATCGAATAGCAAGAGATCACGAAAGAGAACGAAAAATATGACCGACACTCAAAAACCAGTCACTGACATCACGACCGATTACGACATTTTCGCTCCTGATTTCGTCAAGAATCCATATCCGGGATACACCGAGATTCGCGAATCACAATGTCCGATTGCGCACACCGAACGGTATGAAGGTTCATGGTTGCCAACGCGATACGACGACGTTGTTGCGATCGCCCAAGAATATGAAACGTTTACTTCACGCCAAATTTTGGTGATGCCACCAGCCGCTGGGCGTAGCGAAGGCCCGTATGCAGCAGTCGGCGCGCCACCAATTACAAGTGATCCACCAGATCATCATTGGCATCGCCGATTGATCTTGCCAGTGTTCGCGCCGCAAGCAGTTGCGCAATACGAACCGGGCACACGCGATTTGTGCAACGCGTTGATTGACGAATTCATTGACAAGGGTGTTGCTGATGCGGCCAGCGATTACGCGCAACATATTCCAGTGCGTGTGATTTCAAAGATGCTTGGCGTGCCACTCACGATGGAAGACGAATTCACCGATTGGGTGCGTGGTGCACTTGAGAATATTACGGATGCAGAACGTCGCATTAAGAGTTTCCGCAGCATCGTCGAGTATTTCATCGGCGAAGTTCAATCTCGTGCGGCGAACCCACGTGAAGATGATTTTATTACTCAACTAATGAACACTGAAGTCGAAGGCAAAAAAGTGCCAATCGAATATGTGCTTGGTGTTTGCAACTTAATGTTGGTCGCGGGCATCGATACAACTTGGTCGGCGATTGGCTCATGTCTTTGGCACATGGCTCAACATCCTGAGCATCGCAAACAATTGCGTGAGAATCCAGATTTGTGGCCGACTGCGGTTGAAGAGTTGTTGCGCGTTTACGCGCCCGTGACAATGGCACGCATTGTTGATCATGACATCGAGTTTCAAGGTTGTCCAATGAAGGCAGGCGATCGAGTGCTGATGGCGTTTCCGGCGGCGAATCGTGACCCGAGACAGTTTGAAAACCCAGATGAAGTAATTCTTGATCGGCAGAACAATCGTCACGTTGCGTTTGGTTCGGGCATTCATCGTTGCGCCGGCAGCAATTTGGCGCGGCTTGAACTTCGAGTTGCATTGCAAACTTGGCTTGAGCGAATTCCTGAATTTGAGTTGATTGACCCATCAAGTGTTACTTGGGCGGGCGGTCAAGTGCACGGCCCACGCAAGTGCATGGTCAAGTTCTAGTTCTTCCCAAAACTTTCTGCCGCCTCGCCGGCTATTGGTACACTTGTATTACACGAGATCAGCGCAGAAGTGATTCTGTTACACCACTGAATAAGTAAGCGCGGCACAGAAATGTGTCGCCTTTGCTGTTCCTGCCGTCTTGTGTAGGCCCGTGGCACGAAAAGTATGAAGGTAAGACCCGTGTGTCTACATTGCCTGCTAATGTAGACACATGAATATCGGTATCAGAGAACTCAAACAAAATCTTTCGAAATATCTCGAGAAGGTGGCTAACGGCGAACTAGTTGTCGTCACTGATCGCGGAATTGCTAAGGCAATGATCGTGCCGATACCAGGTGGCGATCAAATGGCCGTCGGCATTGAAGAAGGGTGGCTAACGCCACCAAAAAAAACTGGACATTTGCACTCACCACTTAATTTGAAAGGTGAAATACGCACAATTGACGCGATTAATGAAGATCGCGGCACATGACTAGCCGAGCATGACAAGTTACGTTGATTCAAGTGCGCTCGTTAAGCGTTATGTAAAAGAGTCGGATTCGTCATTTGCCGTTTCACTTATTGATGCTGACAAAGTCGTAGTGGCAAGTTGGCTTTCATTTGTTGAAGTTCGCAAAGCAATAACCCGAGTTTTGAATACTTCTGACCTCACTCTTGCGAAGCGAGTACTAGTTGAAGATCTAGACAAAATGGCTCTTATCTCTCCCGATGTATCAACCTGGCAAGCAGCAGCCGATATCGCAGACGCGTTCGGCGTGCGATCTCTTGATGCGGTTCATTTGGCATGTGCACAGCGATTGCGGATCCAAGGTTTGCGATTTGTAACTTTTGACATACGCCAAGCAGTCGCGGCTCGCGCGCTCGGGTTCAACGTAGTTGGTTGCTAGTAGGGGCGGCACAGAGATGTGTCGCCTTTGCTGTTTAGTTGGTTACGAAACGACTGCGAAACTCAAGTTGAGCTAGTGCACAAATCAATAAGTGTTTTAGGTCACTGACGAATCAACAAGTGCGAATGCGCTCGCGATATACGCTAAAGCGCGGGTGTCTCCCCAGTCCCAATAGAAAGTCATAAATCATGTTGATAAAGCTTGCCCGTTTTAGTGTCCGTCGCCGACGATTGATGGTCGGTTTCTGGATCATCCTGCTTGTCGCGCTCGGTGCAATTTCAAACTCGGTCGGCACTAATTTTGCCACCGAATTCGAATTGCCAGCCAGCGAGTCGAACGATGTACAGAAACTTCTCGAAGCAAATAGTTCAGATCGCGCCGGCTACAGCGGCCAAATAGTTTTCGCATCACAAGACGGAGTCACGAACGAAAAAGTTAAATCGACAATGACGGCGTTCTTCGCCGAAATCACAAAACTCGACGGTGTAAATATTGCGAGCCCATTTGAAACGCCAGGGCAGATTGATCCGATGGGAAAAACTGCCTTCGCGGTGATTGATATTTCGATCCGATCTCAAGAAGAAATGATCGTCTTGAGTGAAGAAATTCAAAACATCGAAAAGAAATTTACAGTCGACGGCCTGCAGATTGAATACGGCGGAGAAATCTTTGCAGCGTTTGAGTTTCCTGAAAGCGAGGCATACGGTTTGCTCGCGGCGATCATCATTTTGGTGATTGCATTCGGTTCGGTATTGGCAATGGGTCTGCCAATCGGTACCGCGATTCTCGGTCTTGGTGTCGGCACATCGACAGTCGGCATCGTCAGTCAACTCGTCAGCATGCCTGACTTCACAACTTCACTCGTGGCGATGATCGGGCTTGGTGTCGGCATTGACTACGCACTATTCATAGTTACGCGTTATCGCGAATGTCTCGCTGACGGTTTAAGTGTCGAAGATGCTGTCGTCGAAGCGGTCGATACATCTGGTCGCGCGGTTATTTTCGCTGGCATCACGGTGATCATTTCGCTACTCGGGCTATTCGTTATGGGATTAGCATTCGCTCGCGGACTCGCAATCGGCGCAGTAATCGGCGTTTTGTTTATGATCGTTGCATCAATCACATTTTTGCCTGCGCTGTTGGCGATGGTGAAGCATCGCATTGACTCAACGACTCGGGCGGCGTTAATTGCGTTGGTCGTTTTCGTCACATTCGCCTTTGTTGCGTTGTTACGACACACATTGAAAATATTTTTTGCCGGTTTGATTGCAACAGTTGTGATCATGTTGCTGAGTTTCGTTGTCAAGCCGTTGCGTCAGCCGATCAAACATCGCGCGAAGAAAGCCAAAGAACTCACTTTCTGGTATCGCTGGAGTCGTTTCAT
>CAMAQQ010000059.1 GCA_945860575.1 Ferrithrix thermotolerans DSM 19514 | reverse complement strand
GTCGTAACTTTATGTGGATGGGTCGGTCGGCGTCGTGAACACGGCGAACACCTCGCATTCTTGGACTTACGCGATTTCAGCGGAATAGTGCAGTGTGTTGTCGACAACACGGTTGATGTGCGAACAGAATGGGTAATTCGTGTAACGGGCAAGGTGCAAGCTCGTCCAAGTGGCACGGTGAACGCAAATATTCCAACGGGCGAAGTTGAGTTGGCCGAGTGCAAGATCGAAGTGCTCAACAACGCCGAACCACCTCCGTTTCCGATTGACCAACGGGGCGACGACGTCGACGAGAATGTTCGTCTTAAGTTTCGCTACCTAGATATTCGTCGCGAACGAATGCAGAAAAATCTGCGTCTTCGTGCCGCAATCAACTCTGCGATTCGAAAATCAATGGAGTCACAAGGTTTCACCGAAATTGAAACCCCATTGTTGATGCCAAGCACGCCAGAAGGTGCGCGCGAGTTTTTGGTTCCTTCCCGCAACGAACCTGGTTCTTTTTATGCGCTGCCACAATCGCCACAACTCTGGAAGCAATTGTTGATGGTCGCGGGGATGGACCGTTATTACCAAATTGCCAAGTGCTTACGTGATGAAGACTTGCGCGCCGACAGACAATACGAATTTATGCAACTCGATGCAGAAATGAGTTTTGTCGATAAAGACGATGTAATCGCGATGATTTCGACTGCAGTGATCGCAGCAGCAAAAGCGGCAACCGGCTCTGAACCACCGCCAATCGAACGAATGACTTGGCATGAAGCGATGAACAACTATGGCATTGATAAACCGGACTTGCGTTTTGCGATGACTTTGGTTGAATTGACGAGTGTTTTTGCTGCAACTGAGTTCAAGGCGTTTGCCGCCGCAGAATCAATTAAAGCGATCTGTGTTTCGCATTCGCAATATCCGCAACAAGCAGCCAGCGGCCGCAACAAATTAGACGCACTCACCGAGCGCGCCAAAAAACTTGGCGCCAAAGGTCTTGTCTGGTTGAAAGTTGGCGAGGCTGGCGCGCTTGAATCACCCGTTGCAAAATTTCTTTCGCCTGCTGAGCAGTCTGCATTGGTCGAGAAGACTGGTGCGGTGGCTGGCGATTTGGTTTTGGTTGTTGCAGACACTTGGGCCACGACTTGTTCAGTGCTTGGTCAGTTGCGCAACGATCTCGGTCGCCCGCCTGTGCATCAAGGACCTTATAGATATGTTTGGGTTGTCGATTTTCCGATGTTCGTCGGAATCAACCCAACAACAAAACTTCCGCAACCAGGGCACCACCCGTTTTGTCATCCGCACCCTGAAGATATTGAACGTCTCGAGACCGACCCATTGTCGGTGCGTGCGCTGGCGTATGACCTCGTTCTCAACGGATGGGAACTCGGCTCAGGTTCGATTCGAATTCATGAGCCAGAGTTGCAGCGCCGAGTGTTTCGCTATTTAGGAATCTCAGACGAAGATGCCGATCATCGCTTTGGATTTTTCTTGCAACCGTTTAAATACGGGGCACCACCGCACGGCGGATTCGCGTTCGGTATCGACCGACTCACGGCGATACTTGCGGGTGAAGACAATATCCGCGAAGTAATTGCGTTTCCAAAAACGCAATCTGGGTCAGACCCAATGACCAACGCACCGACGGTTGTCGAATCGGCACAACTTAAAGATTTAGGAATCAGATTGTTGCCACCAGCAGCAAAATGAAAGACGATCTGTTCAGTGCCGCAGCGACTGAACGCCTGAGAGCCCAAGCGCCTTTAGCGGCGCGAATGCGTCCGCGAACGCTTGATGAAATCGTTGGTCAGAAGCATTTGGTTGCAAAAGGTTCGCCGCTGCGAGTGCTAATCGAAGCTGATCGGCTTTCGTCGGTGATTTTTTGGGGACCTCCGGGCACCGGTAAAACAACTCTCGCCGAGGTTGTCGCGCTTACAACTCAGAGATATTTCGAAAGACTCTCTGCAGTCAGTGCCGGTGTTAAAGATGTTCGTGAATCAATAGAGCGGGCCGCCGACCGCCTCGGTCAATTCGGCAAAGGCACGATCGTTTTCATCGATGAAATTCATCGGTTTTCAACCTCGCAACAAGACGCCCTCTTGCCGTCTGTTGAAAGTGGTGTGATCACTTTGATTGGTGCAACAACCGAGAACCCGTATTTCGAGATTAATTCTCCGCTTCGAAGTCGCAGCACTTTATTTCGACTCGAACCTTTGTTGGTTGAAGATGTGAGAATATTGCTTGATCGCGGTGCGGTTGCAGAAGGCGTAAGAGTAGAGACAGACGCGCTTGATGCACTGGCGAATCGTTGTGGTGGTGATGCTCGTCAAGCGCTGACTGCACTTGAAGTCGCGTGTGCGCTGGCCTCCGAAAAAAATGAGACGCTGACCACTAGTCATGTTGACGCGGCATTGGGAGTCAGTGCATTGCGATACGGTCGCGACGATCACTACGACGTTGTTTCGGCGTTCATCAAAAGTATTCGTGGGTCTGATCCGCAAGCTGGATTGTTTTGGCTGGCCCGAATGCTTGAGTCTGGTGATGACGCAAAATTTATTGCACGCCGTTTGGTTATTTTGGCCAGCGAAGATGTTGGTATGGCCGACCCAAATGCATTGGTCGTTGCGGTCGCCGCGGCGACTGCACTTGAGCACGTTGGTCTGCCGGAGGCGCAACTAAATTTGGCCCAGGCTGTCGTTTATCTGGCGACCGCACCGAAAAGCAATCGGGTCGCTCTGGCGATTTGGTCTGCGCGCGAGGATGTTCGCAAGGGCGTTTCTAGCGAAGTGCCTGCACATTTACGCGATGGTCACTATGAAGCAGCCAAAGAGTTCGGTCACGGTGTCGGATATATCTACCCGCACGACGACCCAAGGGGTTGGGTTTCGCAGCAATACTTGCCAGACGAAGCAAATGGTTCAATTTCTAGGCAGACTAGTTACTACACGCCAAGCGATCATGGTTTAGAAGCCGAGATCGCCGAACGAATTGAACAACAACTTGATACAACAAACGAAAAGGATAAAAAATGACTAAGCGACTTTTTTGGTTTTGCCTGGGTGCCGCCGCTGCCGTGTTTGGTATCAACTACATGAAGAAAAAAGCTGAAGATGATTCGGAAGCCTTCTCCTCTGAAAATATTGCGGACACGATGACCGACATGATTGCAGCCTTGAAAAAATATGTTGTCGCCTTGTGGCAAGGTGTCACGTCGGGCGAGAGTCTCGACGACGAAGAACTCGCAAAGATTTTTGACAATTCGCGTAATTAATCTTGACAGTTAGCGGCTAGACACGAAGAGTAGACTCGTCGTGTATGGCCTCCGAAATTCGTAGTGCAAACGATCTACGCAATGCGTTTACTGGTTTCTTTGCCGAGCGGGGTCATACAAAAGTCGACTCAGCAAGTCTGATACCTCACGACCCGACCGTGTTGTTCACGGTTGCAGGCATGGTGCCTTTCAAGCCGTACTTCGTCGGAGATGAGGTACCGCCGTATAAACGGGCGGTGAGTGTTCAAAAGTGCGCTCGAGCAGGCGGCAAACACAACGACCTTGACGATGTTGGTCGAACAAAACGCCATTGTGTATTTTTTGAAATGCTCGGCAACTTTAGTTTTGGCGACTATTTCAAATCTGATGCAATTCCTTGGAGTTGGGAGTTGGTAACCGAGGTATTTGGTTTTGACGGTGACCAACTGTGGATAACGGTGCACGAAAGTGACGATGAGGCGGAACAAATCTGGCACGACCAAGTCGGTGTGCCGATGAATCGAATTCAGCGGCTCGGAGACGCAGATAATTTTTGGCAGATGGGTGACACTGGCCCGTGCGGCCCATGTTCTGAGATACACATTGATCGCGGTCCGGCGTTCGGCCCTGATGGTGGGCCACTCAATGATCCCAAGGGTGATCGATTTTTAGAATTCTGGAACCTCGTGTTCATGCAGTTCAATCAGGCCGCCGATGGGTCGCGCACACCGTTGCCGAAACCATCGATCGATACCGGCGCAGGACTTGAAAGAATTCTCGCACTTAAACAGGGCAAAGATTCGATCTGGGAGACAGATGTGTTGTTTCCGCTGATTGAGCAGGCACAGTCTGTTACATCTCAAAAATATAAAGTTGGCGACTACGAAGATCGCGCGAGTTTTTCGTTGCGTGTGCTCGCCGAACATGCACGGTCGTCGACGATGTTGGTTAATGACGGCGTGTTTCCGTCGAATGAAGGTCGCGGATATGTGCTTCGGCGAATTTTTCGTCGGGCTGTGCGCCATGCATATTTGCTCGGGACCGAAAAGTTGGTGATGCCTAAACTCGTTGAGACGGCGATCGAAGTAATGGGCGAGGCGCACCCGACATTGCGCACCAACAAAGATTTTATTCTGGGCGTCTTGACAAAGGAAGAAGAAAGTTTCAGGCAGACACTTAAGAACGGGCTAACAATTCTTGAGACTGAGTTTGAGTCAATCGACAAGGACGCAAAGAAAACTAAAAAATCTTTGCCGTTAAGTGGTTCGAGTGCATTCTTGTTGCACGACACCTATGGGTTTCCGCTCGAGTTGACCCAGGAGATTGCATCAGAACGCAATGTTGTTGTTGATGTTGCAGGGTTTGATGTCGAGATGAATGCGCAAAGAACCCGCGCCAAGTCGGCGCGCAAAGGAGCGCAAACTGTCGACGATCAACTATTGGTTTATCGCGAGATTCTTGACAAAAACGGACAGACGAATTTCGTCGGCTACTCGCAAGATTCGTGTTCGTCAAAAGTTTTGGCGATTGTTGATGCTGGTGATTCTGAACTTGAAATTTTTCTGGACGTCACTCCTTTTTATGCCGAAAGCGGTGGACAGGTCGGCGACAGCGGAACGCTGAGCACACCAACTGGTGAGATCAAAATTACTGACACAGTTTTTGCATTACCGGGATTGCGAAAACATGTTGGCAAACTAACTCGAGGTGAAATTAAAATCGGAGAGTCGGTCACGGCGACTATTGATGGGGTCGCCCGCAATGCGACGCGCAAGAATCATACGGCGACCCACTTGTTGCATCATGCGTTGCGCCAAGTGTTGGGCGAACATGTCAAGCAAGCAGGTTCGCTAGTTTCGCCACAGCGATTGAGGTTCGACTTTAGTCACTACGCGCAATTATCGGCGCAAGAAGTCGAGCAAATTGAACAAATCGCCAATGCTCAAGTGTTGGCGAACGCCAAAGTTGACGCTTATGAAACTTCAAAGGACGAAGCCACCGCAGCAGGTGCAATCGCGTTTTTTGGCGATAAATACGGTGAAATCGTGCGAGTTTTAAAGGCAGGTGCTTCAGTCGAACTTTGTGGCGGCACACATGTTTCGGCAACAGGAGATATCGGGCTAATAAAGATAGTTCAAGAGAGTTCTATCGGCTCGAATTTGCGTCGTATTGAAGCAGTTACGGGTTTGAATTCTGTTGAGTATGTTTCAACATTGCTTAATCAAGTCAATGTCGCAAGCGAGATGTTGAGCACGAACGCAGATTCATTGATTGAAACACTCGCGCGCAAAATTGCCGAGGTCAAAGAACTTGGCGAAGAAATCAAGTCGCTGCGATCGGCATCAGCAAGAGCCCGTGCAGGTGAGATAATTAAAAAGAACAAAAATGGTGTCGTAGTTGAACGTATTGACGGCCTAGCACCTGCCGATCTGAGAGAACTGGCGATTGCCGTGCGCGCGAACGCAGTGATTAAGGCCGTCGTATTGGGCGGCATCACACCGACTGGTGGTGTTGCATTAGTGGCAGCGACTGGCGCAGGGGTCAAAACTTCGGCGGGTGACTTGATAGCCCAAGCGGCGAAAAAGGTCGGTGGCGGTGGCGGTGGCAAAGGCGATATCGCAACTGCAGGTGGAAAGATAGTTGAGGCACTCGACGAAGCACTACAACTTTCGATGCTCGCAGCGGCTGAGATTGTCTAAACCTGCGATGCGCAGTGTCGGGGTCGACCTCGGAAGCAAGCGAATCGGTATTGCAGTCAGCGACTCAAGTGGGACAATTGCTTCGCCTTTGGTGGTCATTGCGCGCGGGTCGAGTCATTCGCAAGATCATAAAAAAATTCAAGAGATCATCGACGAATATGAAGCCGAATGTGTTGTAGTTGGTTTGCCACTGACTTTGACCGGAGCCGTAGGTCCGGCTGCACGATTGGCGCTGGATGAAATAAAAGAAATGACAAAATCTTTGACGGTGCCGGTGCATTCGCACGATGAACGCTTGACGACCAAGACTGCCAATGAGTCGATGATCGAAGCAAATATGAACGCACAGGCTCGGCGAAAAGTTGTCGACAAAATTGCAGCAGCGGTGATGTTGCAGGGTTGGCTTGACCATGTGGATCGAATTAAGAGATGAAACGCGATTCTGGCGAACGCAATGCTTGGCGAGAAGACCCGTGGGATGATCACGACGCATGGCTCGCCAGCGAATTCGAAACACAACCACGAGATGTGCGGCCAGATTCACGCACGGTATTGATTGCACTTTCAGTCGTAATGACGGTCGTGTTGTCAGTGGGTGGCACTGCCATGTGGTATCTGCGGCAGGTAAACCCGCCAGATGAAGTGTCAAGTGGCAAACCGTTGGCGACAAATTTCACCGTCAACCAAGGTGACTCTTTGATCACTGTGAGCAAGCGTCTCGAACAAGAGGGTTTCATTGTGAATGCGAGTGTGTTTCGTTGGTACGCAGAACGAAAAGGCGGGATTGATCTTCAACCTGGTTATTTTTCGTTGATTAAACGCGAACATATTGGTGAAATCATGAAGAAGTTAAACAAGAGTCCTTCTATTACTTTTACGAAAGTTACTTTCCCCGAGGGTTTTACAATCAAGCAAATTGCACAAAGAATCGAAGATAAGACAACTCGAATTACGGCACAAAGTTTCTACGAAGCAATGACTAATGAACTGCTGACGTCTGAATACTTCCCGAAAAATATGGCATCACTTGACTTGGTGCCGTATCGATTTGAAGGACTTTTGTTTCCTGATACTTATCAAGTTTCAGGAAATGAATCTGTGGCAAGCGTGTTGGACAGAATGCTGAGACTAATGGAGCGAGTCGGAAAACAAGAAGGGATCGAAGACTCACAAGCGAAAGTTGGAAAATCGCCATATCAAATATTGATCATTGCTTCAATCATCGAACGAGAAGCGAAACTTGAAATTGATCGCGGCAAAATTTCGCGCGTAATTTATAATCGCCTCGAACGCGGAATGCCACTGCAAATTGATGCAACTCTTTATTACAACTCGCCAGAAAATGCTTCGTTCACCGAGTTAAAGGCGATTGATTCGCCATACAACTCTTACCTTTATAACGG
>CAMAQQ010000058.1 GCA_945860575.1 Ferrithrix thermotolerans DSM 19514 | reverse complement strand
CCAAGAATGATCATTGACGACGAAGAACTCTGGCGAGAAATCAAAGATCGCTACGAAGATTATTTCACCGGTGGCACTGGCGCAGAGTCGATCAAAGTTTTGATCGACACGATCGATTTTGACTCAGAAGAAGTAATTCTTCGCGAGGCGATCATGAACGGTCTGAATGGCAAACCACTTTCAACACAGCGCAAGCAAAAAGCGATCAAGCGTTTGAAGATCGTTGCATCGTTCAACCGTCGTGACAAAGATGAGCGATTGGTAAACAATCCAAAGGCGATGATCCTCGATGTGATTCCGGTGATCCCGCCAGAGTTGCGCCCGATGGTGCAACTTGATGGTGGTCGTTTCGCAACTTCAGACTTGAACGACCTCTACCGTCGTGTAATCAACCGCAACAACCGTTTGAGCCGACTGCTCGAACTTGGTGCGCCAGAGATCATCGTCAAC
The DNA here is from genome assembly GCA_945860575.1 of Ferrithrix thermotolerans DSM 19514. Taxonomy (GTDB): domain Bacteria; phylum Actinomycetota; class Acidimicrobiia; order Acidimicrobiales; family Ilumatobacteraceae; genus BACL27. The sequence goes on along the minus strand of CAMAQQ010000058.1, from coordinate 6,911 downwards.
AACGAGAAGCGAATGTTGCAAGAAGCAGCAGACGCTCTATTCGACAACGGTCGTCGTGGTCGTCCAGTTAGTGGCCCGGGCAATCGTCCACTTAAGTCGTTGTCAGACGGCCTGAAGGGTAAGCAAGGCCGCTTCCGTCAGAACTTGCTCGGCAAGCGCGTTGACTATTCGGGTCGTTCAGTAATCGTCGCCGGACCAACCTTGCGTTTACAGCAGTGCGGTTTGCCGAAATTGATGGCACTCGAATTGTTCAAGCCATTCGTGATGAAGCGTCTCGCCGATCAGCAACTTGCGCAGAACATTAAATCTGCCAAGCGCATGGTTGAGCGTCGTCGTCCGCAAGTTTGGGACGTACTTGAAGAAGTAATCAAAGAGCATCCAGTGTTGCTTAACCGCGCACCGACTTTGCACCGACTTGGTATTCAGGCTTTCGAGCCGGTACTTGTTGAAGGCAAAGCGATTCACTTGCACCCACTTGTTTGTACGGCGTTTAACGCCGACTTCGACGGAGACCAAATGGCGGTTCACTTGCCGTTGTCAGTTGAAGCACAAGCAGAGGCTCGCGTGTTGATGCTTTCAGCGAACAACATTTTGTCACCAGCTTCTGGTCGACCAATTGTTACACCACAGCAAGACCTTGTAATTGGTGGCTTTTATTTGACCCGAGAAGAAGCAGGATTAAAAGGCGAAGGTCGAGTATTCAAATCAATGTGGGAGATTACCCGTGCTCTTGATGAAGGCAGTATAAAACTTCACGCAAAGATCAACTTCGTAGAAATGATTGATGGAGTTAAATCTGAAAAATTCGAGACAACTGCAGGTCGCATGTTGTTCGAAGAAGTTCTTCCAAAAGATTTCTCGAAGCGTTTTGGGCACATCTCGGCAGCGGTCAAGAAAAAAGAGTTCGGCGTCATAGTCGAGCGACTTAGCGACAATTATCCAAAGGCGGTTATTGCATCGTCGCTTGACGCGATCAAGAACATCTGTTATCGCTACGCATCGCAGTCAGGTCTGACCGTTTCGGTAGATGACGTGAAGACTCCGGTTGCAAAGCGAGGCATTCTTGACGGCTATGAGAAGCAAGCAGAAAAAGTTGAGAGTCAGTTTCGTCGCGGAATCATCACCGATGGTGAGCGTCGTCAGCAAGAAGTTCGAATTTGGACAGACGCAACCCGTGATGTTCAGGACGCAATGGAAGCCGAATTTAAGGCACTGCATTTCAACCCAGTCGACATGATGATCGGTTCTGGTGCTCGTGGAAACATGACCCAGATGCGCCAGATCGCAGGTATGCGTGGACTCGTGGCCAACCCTCGCGGTGACATGATTCCTCGTCCGATCAAGAGCAACTTCCGTGAAGGTCTGCAAACTCTTGAATACTTCATTGCAACTCCAGGTGCTCGTAAGGGTCTCGTTGACACTGCGCTTCGTACTGCTGACTCGGGTTATTTGACTCGTCGTCTGCATGACGTGGCTCAAGAATTGATCGTTCGTGAAGACGACTGCGGCACAACGCTTGGCGTGTGGGTAGAAAACGTGGGGGCAGACACTGCCAATACACGCGCCTACCTCGAGACCAAGTTGTTCGGGCGCGCTTTGCTCAATGACATTGAACTTTCAGATGGTTCGGTAATGTCAAAAAATACGATCGTTGGCGACATCGAAATGGAGACTTTGCGTCTCGATCCAAAAGTTTCACGTGTTCGTGTTCGCTCAGTCGTAACTTGTGATGCCGAAGTTGGCGTATGCGCCAAGTGTTACGGTCGTTCGTTAGCAACGGGCAAAGACATCGAACTTGGTGAAGCAGTTGGTGTAATTGCTGCTCAATCAATTGGTGAGCCTGGTACTCAGTTGACGATGCGTACCTTCCACACTGGTGGCGTTGCCGGAAAAGACATCGCTGGTGGTTTGCCGCGCGTTGTTGAACTCTTTGAAGCTCGCAACCCGAAGGGCTCGGCTCGACTTGTGCCGGCAACAGGCGTTCTTCGAATTCTTGAAGACGAAGGCAAGGGTATTCCGATCAAAGTTATTGACGATCAAGGTCAAGAGATTGAGATCATCTTGCCAACTGGTAGTCGCCCGTTAGTCAAAGACGGTCAGAGTGTTGAAGCAGGAGATCGCATTACCGATGGTCCATTAGATCCAAAAGAATTAATGGTGATCAAGGGAATTCGTGAAACTCAGCAATATCTCGTTGAAGAAGTGCAGAAGGTTTATCGTGACCAAGGTGTTGCGATTCACGACAAGCACATCGAGTTGATCGTGCGTCAAATGTCGCGTCGCGTCAGCGTTCAAGAGCCAGGCGAGACTCACTTCTTGCCAGGTCATCTTGCGGACTCAAAAGTTTTCCGTGATGTCAACCGAGCAATCGTTGAAGAAGGCAAGAAGCCAGCCGAGGGTCGCCCAGTATTAATGGGAATCACCAAGGCTTCGCTTGCAACCGAATCATGGTTGTCGGCGGCATCCTTCCAAGAAACAACTCGTGTTCTTACTGAAGCAGCGATTGACGGCAAGTCAGATCATTTGGTTGGCCTGAAAGAAAACATCATCATCGGTAAATTGATCCCAGCCGGAACGGGCATGGATCGCTATAACTTGTTTGATGTCAGCGCACCAGATTATGTGCCGATGGCTTACTACTCGAGCGATGACGAAGCCGATCCAGCCGCATATTTGGCGGGATTGAAAGGCACATATGTTGCCGACGATCAAACTCAAGATTTAGCCGAGACAATCGAGCAGGTTACGAGCGAAGTTAACAACGCTGTGACCAGTCGCGATACCGACCTTGATAACGGTTTCGACGACAGTCCTGATAGCGAGATCGCTCAATAAAAAATTAGAAATAGGGGCTCGAGTAAACAATGTCCGAATTCGACAAGTTTGCAGAGAACTACCACGAGTCGTTGCGCAAGAGTCTTGCAGTGACTCGAACCAGCGACGAATACCAAGCCGAATACAAGGTTCGACTACTTAAAAATCACCTTTCACAAGGTGGTAGCGGTCTAACGGTTCTTGACTTTGGCTGTGGCGTTGGATTGTCTTTGCCGTATTTGCTTGAGCAGTTTTCAGACTCGAAGATATTTGCAACTGATGTGTCTGAAGTTTCGCTTGAAATTGTTCGGGCGCAGTTTCCAGAGGTCACGATCATTGACTCGACATTAAATGCGGTCGAAAAATTCGACCTAATTTTTATGTCAACGGTGCTACATCACGTAACCGGAAGCACTCGTGTTGAGATTCTCAAGAACTTGCTTGCGAACCTTAAACCTGATGGCCGCCTTGTTGTAATCGAACACAACACCTATAACCCTCTGACGCGACGAATTGTTTCAAACTGCCCAATGGATGTGGATGCTGAATTGATCTCGATGCGCGACATAAAAAAATTGCTTGGTGCAGATTGTGGGTTTAAGATTCGTGAAACCGGGTATTGCTCGTTCTTTCCTGAGCCGTTAAAGGTGTTGGCGAAGTTAGACCGAGTCTTGAAGAAGATTCCGATTGGCGGTCAATACTTCGTTGTGGCAACCCCGTAAAAACGATTTCTGGCAGGTTGCCGAGATGAGACAATGAGCCGTAGTATTCACTGTCCCGTTTGCGGGTGGTTTCGAATAGGTAGTTTTCCGTAACAGCAATATAAAAAAGGTCGTTTGCGTGCCCACAATTCAACAGTTGATCCGTCAGGGTCGAAGTTCAAAGTCTTCAAAGACCAAGACTCCGGCGCTTAAGGGTTCTCCTCAGCGTCGCGGAGTGTGCACGCGTGTTTTTACAACCACACCAAAAAAGCCAAACTCGGCTTTGCGCAAAGTTGCGCGTGTGCGTCTGACTAGTGGCGTAGAAATTACGGCTTACATCCCAGGCGAAGGACACAATTTGCAAGAGCACTCAATCGTGCTTGTGCGTGGTGGTCGTGTTCGCGACTTGCCAGGTGTACGTTACAAAGTTATTCGTGGCGCACTTGATGCCGCCGGAGTCAAAGACCGCAAGCAATCTCGTAGCCGTTACGGCGCGAAGAAGAGTAAGTAAAGGTTTATTTATGCCACGTAAAGGTCCAGTAGCCCGACGCGAGTTCGCAGCAGATCCTGTTTATCGCTCATCACTCGTAACTCAGATCGTCAACAAAGTTATGTTGCACGGCAAAAAGAGCATCGCCGAATCAATTGTCTATGACGCAATGAAAGTAATGGAAGCGAAAATGGGTGCAGAACCACTCACCGCAGTGAAGCGCGCAGTCGACAATGTCAAGCCGCCACTAGAAGTTCGCAGTCGCCGCGTTGGTGGCGCGACCTATCAAGTGCCTGTCGAAGTTCGACCACGCCGTGCAACAACTTTGGCGATTCGTTGGATTGTTGAAAATGCGCGTAGTCGTCGCGAGAAGACGATGGCCGAGTGTCTCGCAAGTGAATTAATGGACGCATCGAATGGTCTTGGCGCATCAATGAAGAAGCGCGAAGATATGCAAAAAATGGCGGAGTCGAACAAAGCGTTCGCTCACTACCGCTGGTAAATCAGAGCAAGACTTTTTAGGTAACCCCCACATGGCATCACGTGAATATCCTCTTGAAAAATATCGGAACATCGGCATCATGGCGCACATCGATGCAGGTAAAACAACGACAACCGAGCGCGTTCTCTACTACACCGGTAAGACCTACAAAATCGGTGAAGTGCACGAAGGCGCTGCCGTCATGGACTTCATGGTTCAAGAGCAAGAGCGTGGAATCACGATCACTTCGGCCGCGACAACTGCAGTTTGGCGTGGGCACCGCATCAACATCATCGATACCCCTGGTCACGTTGACTTCACAATTGAAGTAGAGCGTTCGTTGCGCGTACTTGACGGTGCGGTTGCAGTTTTCGACTCGGTTGCGGGTGTTGAGCCACAAACCGAAACCGTTTGGCGTCAAGCCAACAAATACAAAGTTCCGCGTATGTGTTTCATCAACAAAATGGATCGCACGGGCGCAAACTTTTATCGCACACTCGACATGATCAAAGATCGACTTGCAACAGTGCCGGCAGTTCTGCAATTGCCATATGGCGCCGAGGCTGGTTTCAAAGGTTTGATCGACATCGTAAAAATGAAATCAATCGTTTGGGATGGCGACGAAAAAGATTCCGAATATCACGAAGAAGAGATTCCTGCTGACTATCTCGACAAGGCGAAAGAATACCGTGCTGATCTATTAGATCTTGTTGCGTCAGAAGACGAACAACTCATGGAGAAGTTCTTGCTCAACGACGACCTCAGCGAAGAAGATTTGCGGATGGGTCTTCGCAAAGGCACATTGGCTTTTAGTTTCGTACCAATTCTTTGTGGTTCGGCGTTCAAAAACAAAGGTGTGCAACAAATGTTGGACGCAGTTGTCGACTACATGCCATGCCCACTCGATATTCCGCCTGCAACCGGTACAAATATCAAAGGTGACCAAGACATCACTCGCGACTCGAACGAAAAGGGTCCGTTTGCGGCCTTAGCATTCAAAATCGTCGCTGACCCGTTTGGTCGTCTCACTTACTTCCGCGTTTATTCGGGAACGATCACCAAGGGCGACGAGGTTTATAACTCGGTCAAAGAAAAGCGTGAACGTGTTGGTCGTTTGTTGTTGATGCACGCAAACCAACGCGAAGACATTGAATTCGCGATGGCTGGTGACATTGTTGCCGGTCTTGGTTTCAAAGACGTAACAACCGGTGACACACTTTGCGATCGCGAAAACCCGATCATTTTAGAGCGAATGATTTTCCCTGAGCCTGTTATCCACGTGGCGATTGAGCCAAAAACCAAGAACGATCAAGACAAACTTGGTAAAGCGCTTAAGTCTTTGTCTGATGAAGATCCAACTTTCCGCGTGCGTACAGACATCGAAACTGGTCAAACAGTAATTTCAGGAATGGGTGAGTTGCACCTTGAGATTCTTGTCGACCGAATGCAGCGAGAGTTTGCTGTTGACGCAACTGTTGGTAAGCCGCAAGTTGCATATCGCGAGACGATTACCAAGAAAATTGAGAACATCGAATATCGACACATCAAACAAACTGGTGGTTCAGGTCAGTTCGCAGTTGTGAAAGTAACGATTGAGCCAAGTGGCCCGGGCGGCGGTTATCAATTTGAAGACGAAATCACCGGCGGACGAATTCCGCGTGAATATATTCAGCCAGTAAACCAAGGAATTCAATCGGCACTCGACAATGGTGTGCTCGCTGGTTACCCAACGGTTGACGTAAAAGTTTCATTGATGGACGGTCAATACCACGACGTTGACTCAAGCGAAATGGCTTTCAAAATTGCTGGTCAGATGGTGTTTCGCAAGGCAGCCCAACTCGCAAAACCAGTACTACTTGAGCCAATTATGGCCGTCGAAGTTGTTACCCCCGAAGACTACATGGGTGATGTAATCGGTGACCTTTCAAGCCGTCGAGGTCGCATTGAAGGCATGGAAGCAAACGGCAATGCACAAATCGTCAAGTCGCAGGTTCCGCTTTCGGAAATGTTCGGATACAGTACAGATCTACGTTCTCGCACACAAGGGCGTGCGACTTATACGATGCAGTTTCATTCGTATCAGCAAGTGCCCGAAGCAATATCAATAGAAATCATCAAGCGCGTGCGTGGCGAGTAATCAAGCAAGCCAAAGTTTCAGAAATAACTACAGACACCGACAATTAAGACAATAAATAGGGAGAAGAACAATGAGTAAAGCGAAATTTGAGCGCGTCAAGCCACACGTGAACATCGGAACGATGGGTCACATTGACCACGGCAAAACAACACTTACTGCAGCGATCTCAAAGACTCTTGCAGGTAAGGGTCTCGCTGATTACACACCTTTCGATCAAATCGACAAGGCACCAGAAGAAAAAGCTCGTGGTATTACAATCTCTATCGCTCACATTGAGTACAACACCGA
>CAMAQQ010000057.1 GCA_945860575.1 Ferrithrix thermotolerans DSM 19514 | reverse complement strand
CGGCTCGTGAAGATGGTGGACAAGGTGCGATCATCACCAATGTTCAACCAGGTTCGCCAGCGGACAAAGCCGGCATCCTGGTTGACGACGTGGTTTTAGCGGTGGATGGTGAACCAATCGACGGTCAAGCTGGACTGGTCGCGGCAATTCGTGATGCGGTGCCTGGCCAGACCGTGAAAATTGAGATTTTTCGCCAAGGAACAAGGCTGTCATTTGAGGCAACTTTGATCGCACGCTCCGAATAATCCCTGAATAATCCTGTGTAACCAGTTAGAGAAAAAAGCCAAAAAATACTGGGTTTATTCGGGTTTTTCAGTTTGGGGACGTGATTTTAGGGGGATAGAGTAAATACTTCGTTCGTGGCCATGCTTCGCATGGTTGTTGACGAAGGGATCAATTCAAAAAAATTGATGTCTGTGTGCGCCCGCGAGTTTTGTGGGTACCGCACAGCGAAAACTATAAGAGTGCTCCGTGCGGCCAAGGCCTGCGGAGCATTTGTGCGAATAAACGAATTATTTCGGTAAACATCTCGAGAAAAGGTTTTGGCCTCATGGCACAAAAAGCGATCGTCGGCGAAAAGGTCGGCATGACACAAGTATGGAGTGACGATCAACGCGTCGTGCCCGTGACCGTGTTGAGAATTGAGCCAGCTCGAATTGTTCAAGTCAAAACTGGCGCAACTGATGGTTACACCGCGTTGCAAGTTACATACGGGCAGCGAGATCCAAAAAAACTCAATAAAGCAGAAGCTGGTCATTTCGCTCCAAAGAGCGGTGCGCGCAATGTTGCTGCGGGTCGTCGTCTGATCGAGTTGCGCCTTGATTCTGTTGATGGTTTTGAAGTTGGTCAAGAAATCAAAGTTGACACTCTTGTTGTCGGCGAGCGCGTCGACGTAACTGCAGTCAGCCGCGGAAAAGGTTTCGCCGGAACGATGAAGCGTCACAACTTCAGTGGTCAAGGCGCGAGTCACGGTAACCACAAGCATCACCGCACACCAGGTTCAATTGGCTCTTGCACGTTTCCTGGTCGAGTGTTCAAAGGTCTGCGAATGTCTGGGCACATGGGTCACGAACAAGTGACAACTCTCAATCTTGAAGTTGTTCAAGCAGATCTTGAGCGAAATCTGTTGTTGGTAAAAGGTTCTGTTCCTGGACCAAACGGTGGCGTGGTAATTATCCGCAATGCTGTCAAAGCCGGAGTGAAAGAGTAGTCATGGCAACGATCGAAATGAAAAACGCCGCCGGCAAAAAAGCCGCATCAATTGAAGTGGCTGATTCGATGTTCGGCATCACGCCGAATATTCCAGTGATGCACCAAGTAGTTGTTGCACAACTTGCTCACCGTCGCTCTGGCACCCAGAGCACGAAGACCCGCTCTGAAGTTCGCGGTGGCGGTAAAAAACCGTTCAAGCAAAAAGGTACTGGTAATGCTCGTCAAGGTTCGATTCGTGCCCCGCATTTCAGCGGTGGTGGTGTTGCACTTGGACCAAAGCCGCGCAAATATTCTCAGCGCACACCAAAGAAAATGATTCAACTCGCATTGCGCTCTGCACTGTCAGATCGTATGAGCGAGAACAAAGTTGTTGTTGTTGAAGATTGGGGCTTCGCGTCACCGAGCACGAAAGCTGCATCGGCGGCAATTTCTGCACTCGGAATGTCGGGTCGCGTAATGATCGTGCTCGAGCGCAAAGATGAGAGCGCATGGAAGAGTTTCCGCAATCTCACAGATGTTCATGTTCTAAGCACGCCAGAACTCAACGCCTATGACATTTTGTGCAACGACTGGATCGTATTTACAAAAGCAAGCCTGCCGGCAATGGAGGCTGCAAAGTGAAAGACCCACGCGACATTATTCTTCGGCCGGTTGTCAGCGAGAAAAGTTATTCGCTGATCGACAAGGGCACGTACACATTCGAAGTTCATCAAGATGCGACAAAGCCAGAGATTCGCGATGCAGTGCAATCAATTTGGGGCGTCAAAGTAACTCGCGTAAACACAATCAACCGCCCAGGCAAGCGCCGCATTACTCGTGGCACAAACCGAATTGGTGTTCGTGATGGATCAAAGCGTGCAATTGTCACTTTAGAAGCCGGAAGTCAAATTCCGTTGTTCGAGAACTAATCAAGTAAGGACCGACTCAAGATGCCAATTCGCAAACGCCGCCCGACGAGCCCAGGCCGTCGATTTCAGACAGTTTCTGACTTCAGTGAAATCACCAAGACAATCCCAGAGAAGTCGTTGCTTGCACCAAAGCCGTCACGCGGTGGTCGCAACTCTGCTGGTCGAATCACTTCTCGTCACCAAGGTGGCGGTCACAAGCAGCAATACCGAATGGTCGACTTCAAGCGCGGCAAAGATGAGTGTGGCGCAAAAGTAGCGGCAATCGAATACGACCCGAACCGCACGTGCCGAATTGCATTGTTGCATTACAACGACGGAACGAAGTCTTACATTCTCGCGCCAAAGGGTCTTGAAGTCGGTGCTCGCGTCGAGAGCGGACCAAAAGCAGACATCGTTGTGGGCAATGCTTTGCCACTTAGATTCATGCCGGTCGGAACAACTGTTCACAACATTGAAATGCGTCCTGGTCAAGGCGGCAAAATTGCTCGCTCAGCCGGAATGGCAGTTCAGTTGGTTGCGAAAGAAGGTTTGTACGCAACTTTGCGAATGCCATCCAGCGAAATGCGTCGTGTTCCGATTGATTGTCGCGCCACAGTTGGTGAAATCGGAAACTCAGAACACGAGCAGATCAAAATTGGTAAAGCCGGTCGTAATCGTTGGAAGGGTGTTCGCCCACAATCGCGTGGTGTTGTAATGAACCCAGTCGACCACCCACTTGGCGGAGGCGAAGGTAAAACGTCCGGTGGTCGTCCACCAGTTTCTCCATGGGGTAAACCAGAACGTCGTACTCGTAACAAGAACAAGTCGTCGCAACAAATGATTGTTCGTCGTCGTCGATCCGGAAAGGCACGAGGTTAAATAATGTCACGCAGTCTTAAAAAAGGTCCGTTCGTTGACGAGCACCTTCTCAAAAAGTTGGACGCGATGAACGCAAGTGGCGACCGCAAGGTCATCAAAACTTGGTCGCGTCGTAGCACGATTATCCCAGACATGTTGGGTCACACTTTCGCAGTTCATGACGGACGCAAGCACATTCCGGTTTACATCAGTGAGTCAATGGTCGGACACAAACTCGGCGAGTTCTCACCAACACGAACATTCAAGTTTCACCAAAGCCAAGAAAAAGCAGCCGCAGCGGCAGCCGCAGCGGCAGGCAAGCCATGACCGGCCCAAAGCTAAACGAAGCAACACGAGTTGCCGGTATTTCAAGTGGGTTTCGCGCTTCGACGCGTTTCGCTCGGTTGTCTCCGTCAAAGGTTCGTGTGGTTTTAAATCTTGTTCGCGGCATGGATGTTAAATCAGCCGACAATTTGTTGCGCTTGACAGATCGTGACTCGGCACACATCGTGCGCAAGTTGCTTGCATCAGCTGTTGCCAACGCAACAAACAACTTTGAGCAGAATGCCGAAGAGCTTTACATCAAGGCTTGTTTTGCCGATGCGGGTCCCACGCTAAAGCGTTTTCGTCCACGTGCAAAAGGCAGTTCGGCAGCAATTTTCAAGCGCACGAGTCACATCACGATTGTTGTTGACAAACTCAGTGAGGCGGCACTGGCAATTCGCGAAACACAAAGTGAGTCACGCGGTGGGGCAGAATCTGCTCGTCGCCGTGATCGCGTTGAAGCAAGTCGCGCTCGTTCACAAAAATCAAAAGCAGCAACACCAGACACAGATGCAGATGCAGATGCGCCAGTTGATGCGAAAACAGAAACAGCGACGGAGCAGTAAATGGGCCAAAAGATTAATCCTTACGGCTTTCGCCTCGGTGTAACCACCGACTGGAAGAGCAAGTGGTTCAGCACAAAGGACTACAAGGCGTACCTCACCGAAGACTGGAAGATTCGAGATTATCTCAAGGTGCAACTTTCTGATGCTGCTGTCAGTCGCATCGAAATTGAGCGCACTCGCGACAAACTTCGAATTGACGTGCACACTGCACGTCCAGGAATCGTCATCGGTCGCAAGGGCCAAAAAGCCGAAGAGCTTCGCGCCGGATTGACAAAACTTACTGGCAACAACAAAGTGCAGTTGAACATCACAGAAATTCGTGATGCAGAACTTGATGCTGCGCTTGTTGCTCAAGGTGTTGCCGATCAACTCGTCAACCGAATTGCGTTTCGTCGCGCGATGAAGCGTGCAGTTCAGAACGCACAGAAGCAGGGCGTGCAAGGTATTCGCGTTCAGTGTTCGGGTCGGCTCGGTGGAGCAGAAATGTGCCGTCGTGAGTGGTATCGCGAAGGACGAGTTCCGCTACATACTCTTCGTGCCAACATTGATTACGGCTTCCGCGAAGCAGCGACCACTTCGGGCCGAATTGGCATCAAAGTTTGGTTGTATAAAGGCGAGATTCTTCCTTACAAATCTCAGACCGATGATCGCATCACTCGCGAAGCAGCAATGGCTGCTGGCGAGACATCGGGTCACTCGGATGCGACACGAAAAGTTGTTACTTCGGCCGGACCAAAAGCGGCAGATATTGACGATGTCGCAGTGGTGCCATTGGTTAAAGAAGCAGATCCAGAGTTCGAACGCTTGCTAGACGAAGAAGAAGATATTCAACGTCGAAGCCACGAGGGTCACGAAACTCCTCACTTTAAGCGAGAGGACTAAAAATTTATGTTAGAACCACGCAAAGTTAAACACCGCAAACAGCATCGCGGTCGCATGGCGGGTGTTTCAAAAGGTGCCAACGAACTTGCATTCGGCGAGTACGGTATTCAGGCTCTTGAACCAGGTTGGATTACCGCGCGTCAAATTGAAGCGTCTCGTATCGCAATGACTCGTCACATCAAGCGTGGCGGAAAAGTATGGATCAACGTGTTTCCAGACAAGTCGGTGACAAAAAAGCCGGCTGAAACTCGCATGGGTTCGGGCAAAGGTAACCCAGAGTTGTGGGTGGCAGTTGTCAAACCTGGTCGAGTGTTGTTCGAATTGTCGTACCCGACTTCAGCGACTGCACATCAAGCCTTGAGCCGTGCGGCACAAAAGTTGCCGATCAAAACCCGCATCATTTCACGAAACGAGGCGATCTGACATGGCACGTGAACTAACAGAACTTCGCGAAATGGATCTCGCAACACTTGTTGAAGAGTTGCGTGCGACGAAACAAGAAGCACTTAATTTGCGTTTTCGAAATGCGACAGGTCAACTTGATGACACTGCCGCAATCACCAAAGCGCGTCGCCAAATCGCCCGAATCAGCATGTTGATTCGCGAACGCGAAATTGTTGCTGCAGAAGCTGCAGGGAAGTGAGCAAAATTATGAGCGATACAACTAGTTCAACAACACCAGAGCGCAATCTTCGCAAGTCGCGAGAGGGCGTTGTCGTATCTAACAAAATGAACAAGACGATCGTGATTGCGATCGTCGAGCGCATTCGTCACCAAAAGTACGAAAAGTTCATCACACGTACCAAGAAATTTTACGCCCACGACGAAACAAACGACGCACAGATTGGTGATCGCGTTCGCATCATGGAGACTCGTCCAATGTCGAAATTAAAGCGTTGGCGTGTAATTGAGATTTTGGAGCGTGCAAAGTGATTCAACAAGAAACCCGACTTCGTGTTGCCGACAACAGTGGCGCGCGTGAAGTGCTCGTGATCAAGGTGCTCGGCGGTACTCGTCGTCGTTATGCATCAATCGGTGACGTGTTCATTGGCACGGTCAAAGATGCGATCCCTGGCGCGGCGGTTAAAAAAGGTGAAGTCGTGCGTTGTGTTGTCGTGCGTGTGGCCAAAGAAAAGCGTCGTCCGGACGGCAGTTACATCAAATTTGACGAAAACGCAGCAGTGTTGATCAAAGACGATCTCACCCCGCGCGGAACGCGAATCTTCGGCCCGGTTGGTCGAGAGTTGCGCGACAAGAAGTTTATGCGAATTATTTCGCTCGCCCCGGAGGTGTTGTGACATGAAGTTCAAAAAAGGTGACAACGTAATTGTGATCGCAGGCAAAGACAAAGGCGCCAAGGGCGTCATCTCGGCTGTGCTCCCTGCCAAGGGCAAAGTCATCATTGACAATGTCAATGTTGCCAAGCGCCACTCGGTTGCGCGCGGGCAAAACACAAAGAGCGAAATCATCGACAAGCCAATGCCGATTCACGCATCAAATGTGATGCTTGATCAAGGTGGTAAGCGTTCGAAGATTGGTTACAAAGTCGATAAAAAAGGCAAGAAAGTTCGTATTGCCAAAAGCACCGGAGCAGAAATCTAATGACAACTAAAACTGTTGCTACGCCGCGCATGAAAGCGCACTATCTAAACAAGGTTCGCGAAGACCTGATGAAGCAGTTGGAGCTAACAAATCCGATGCAGGTTCCGACGATCTCAAAAATCGTGATCAACATGGGCGTTGGCCGAGCCACTCAGCAAGCATCGCTGCTTGATGGCGCGGTCGCTGACTTGACTGCGATCTCAGGTCAAAAGCCTTTGATTACCAAGTCGCGCATCGCAATTGCATCGTTCAAACTTCGTGAAGATCAACCAATTGGTTGCAAAGTCACGATGCGTGGCGACCGCATGTGGGAGTTCTTTGATCGCTTGTTGTCGGTTGCGATTCCTCGAATTCGTGACTTCCGTGGTTTGTCTGGCAGATCATGGGACGGAAACGGTAACTACACATTCGGACTTACAGAACAACTCATGTTTATGGAGGTTCGCGTCGAACAAGTTGACGCGCCTCGCGGGATGGACATCACAATTGTGACAACAGCCAAAGATGATCTCTCGGGCAAAGCATTGCTCGACGCTTTTGGTTTTCCATTCCGCAAGGGCGAAGAACCAACCTCAGTAACCAAAGCCAAGAAAATTAAAAAGAAATAGTCGCAGAGTCACAGGAACATCGGAGATCTACTTAACATGGCAAAAAAATCACTAATGATCAAAGCAGCAAGCAAGCCTAAGTTCAAGGTGCGTGGCTATACACGTTGCCAACGATGTGGCCGCGTGCGTGCGGTATATCAAAAATTTGGACTATGCCGCATCTGCTTCCGCGAGCTTGCGCACGCTGGTGAGATCCCTGGTATCACAAAGGCAAGTTGGTAAACCGTCATGATGACTGACCCGATCGCCGACATGCTCACACGCATTCGCAATGGCAACGTTGCAATGCGAGATGAAGTTCTTATGCCAGCGTCAAAACAAAAGTCTGCTCTTGCAGAAGTTCTTAAGCGAGAAGGCTTCATCGCAGATTATTCAATCGCTCAAGACGATCAAGGTCCTGGCAAATTGCTCAAGATCAGCATGAAGTATGGCGAAGATCGTCAACGAACAATTTCTGGCATCAAACGCATTTCGACACCTGGTCTTCGTGTTTATCGCGGAGCAACAGAAGTACCTCGCGTTCTTGGTGGTCTAGGTGTAGCAGTTCTTTCAACAAGTCACGGACTCATGACCGACCGCGAGGCGCGGAAGCGCAACGTTGGTGGCGAAGTCATGTGTTTCGTGTGGTAA
>CAMAQQ010000056.1 GCA_945860575.1 Ferrithrix thermotolerans DSM 19514 | reverse complement strand
GCTCGCACATCGTGTTCTGATCGTTTATACAAATAGCCAAGTTGGGCATCAGAAAAACCAAGTCGCTTGATGCGCTTCCAATCTGCGACCGATAATTCTTCAAGACTTTGCGACTCGAGAAATTCACGTTCTTCAATAATTGATTGCATTTGATCCAAGAACCACGGATCAAATTTGCAGGCTTTGGCGATTTTCTCGATCGAAATTTTTCGGCGCAAGCATTCACCGATTTCAAAGATTCTGTCAGGTGTCGGTATCGCGATCTTTTCGAGCAACTGTGCGTCGCTCGAGTCGTTGAAATTCTCTTCGGCGGCGTCACAATTCAGTCCAAGTCGGCCGATCTCGAGCGATCGTAGAGCTTTTTGTAGACTTTCGGTGAAGGTTCTGCCAATCGCCATTGCTTCGCCGACACTCTGCATCTGTGTACCCAGCACACCTGTTGTGCCCGGGAACTTCTCAAAAGCCCAACGAGGAATCTTGGTGACCACATAATCAATGGTCGGTTCAAAACTTGCAGGCGTCATTTTTGTGATGTCATTTGAGATTTCATCAAGCGTGTAGCCCACCGCAAGCTTTGCCGCAATCTTGGCAATTGGAAACCCCGTCGCCTTGGACGCGAGCGCCGAACTTCTTGAGACCCTCGGATTCATTTCGATTACCACTTGATCGCCATTAATCGGGTTCACTGCAAACTGCACATTCGAACCGCCTGTTTCAACTCCGACCCGGCGAATACAGGCGAAAGCAGCATCACGCATTTTTTGATACTCGACATCAGACAATGTCATCGCTGGGGCGACCGTCATCGAGTCGCCCGTGTGCACACCCATTGCGTCAATGTTTTCAATTGAACAAATCACGACACAGTTATCGTTTCTATCGCGCATCACTTCAAGTTCATATTCTTTCCATCCGACGATTGATGTTTCAATCAGAATTTCGGTGATCGGACTGGCTGCCAAGCCATTGGCAACGACAGCATGAAATTCTTCAAGCGTGTTGGCGATACCTGTTCCTTTTCCACCCAAAATGTAAGCGGGACGAATGATCACGGGCAATTTAATCTCTTTGAGAATCGCTTCGGCTTGTTCAACCGTGTGTGCGATACCACTACGGGGCACACTCAAACCAATTTCGATCATCGCCTCTTTAAATTTGCCACGGTCTTCTGCCGTATTGATTGCCAGAGCATTGGCGCCAATCAACTCGGGGGTACCAGGCACGCCAACTTTGCCTCGTTCGAACAGAGTCATCGCAAGGTTCAACGCGGTCTGTCCACCGAGTGTCGGTAAAACGGCGTCTGGTTTTTCGCGTTCGATGATTTGTTCAATGAACTCTGGCGTGAGCGGTTCGATATATGTGCGATCAGCGAAATCGGGGTCGGTCATTATTGTTGCTGGGTTCGAGTTCGCGAGAATTACTCGGTAACCCTCTTGTCGTAAGACACGGCATGCTTGCGTGCCTGAATAATCGAACTCACAGGCTTGGCCGATAACGATCGGACCTGAGCCTAAAACAAGAATTGACTTGATGTCTTCGCGCCGTGGCATTATTTGCGATCCATCATCTGAACAAATTGCGAAAAAAGATATCGACTGTCGTGCGGGCCCGGTCCGGCTTCTGGGTGATACTGCACACTAAATGCGTTGGCGCCACGAACACGCAAACCTTCATTGGTGTTGTCATTTAAATTAATGTGCGTGACATCGGCCTTAGTCGCCAACGAATCTGCATCAACACAAAAATTATGGTTCTGACTGGTGATCTCGACTGAATTAGTCGCGATATTTCGCACAGGATGATTCGCCCCATGATGACCGAACGGCAACTTATATGTCTTGCCACCAAGAGCAAGTGCCAGCAGTTGATGTCCGAGACATATCCCGAACAGTGGGATACCCGTGCCAAGTAATTCACGAATCGTTGCCGGGGCACCATGCACCATCTCGGGATCACCAGGACCATTGGACAAAAAGATTCCGTTTGGTGATAACGCCATCACCTGTTCGGCAGTCGTCGTCGCCGGAACAACATACACGGTTGCGAACTCGGCCAGACAATTCAACATCGTCGTCTTGATACCAAAGTCATACGCAACCACCGTAAATTTGCCACTGCCGTGAATGTAACTCTTGGTTGTCGTGACTTGGGCGACTAGGTTTTTGCCGGCGGTGCCTTTTTCGCTTTTCGCGACCTTGAGCAATTCTTCTTGGCTAGCCGTGCCGAAGGCACCGGGCATCGAACCAGAATCTCGCAACAATCTTGTCAGTCGTCGCGTGTCGATACCTGCGATACCCGCGAGGTCATTTTGTTTCAGAAACGAATCCAAAGAGTCGTCACTTCGCCAGTTGCTTCGTCGACGCGCAAGTTCGCGAACAATCACTCCGCGTGCGAAAACTTTTGACGCCTCATTGTCAAGATTCGTCGTGCCATAGTTTCCAATATGTGGCGTGGTAAAAGTTATTATCTGCCCCGCATATGAAGGGTCGGTGATTATTTCTTGATATCCCGATAGCCCTGTATGAAAAACAACTTCACCTTTTGATATCACCGGTTCGGAAATTTCAGAAGACCCAGCGCCGATTGCTTCACCTTCAAAAACTGAACCGTCATTCAAAACGAGAAGCGCCGGCTTAATTCGCACCTTTGAAATTTGCGTCATTTTTGCGCTTGCCCATCGATCACTGTTGGTGTGCCTTTAAAAATAGTGTGACGAACTTTGCCACGAAGTGTCCGACCAACATAGGGCGAATTAGTGCTTTTGCTCGCCAGCCTTTGCAGATCGACACTCCACGATAATTCTGGATCAAAAACACATATATTTGCAGGCTCGGTTGCTGATATCGGGCGTCCGTGGGCATTATCTACTTTGGCGATTCGCGCTGGGTTCCAACTCAACAACGCCACTGCGTCTTTTATCTCTAAGTCGCCGAACGCCAAGACGACGCCAAGCGCAGTTTCAAGACCGAGCATCCCAGGTGGCGCCATGTCGAGTGACATTTCTTTGTCACGGCGAGGATGAGGCGCGTGATCAGTAGCAATCGCATCAATCGTGCCGTCTAGCAAACCAAGTTTCAGCGCTCGAATATCTTCAATTGAACGAAGCGGCGGATTGACCTTGTACACAGGGTCATATGAAGCCATAAGTTCTTGTGTCAGTGACAAATGGTGCGGTGTTACTTCGGCAGTAATCGGCAGGCCATCGCGTTTTGCAGCACGAACAAGTTCGACGCTACGAGCAGTTGACAAGTGCAAGAAATGCATCGTCGCACCTGTAATTCTCACAAGTTCTATATCGCGAAAGACCATCAACTCTTCGGCGATCGCAGGCCAGCCTGGCAAACCAAGATCTGTGCAACACTGACATTCGCTCATCACCGCGCCTTTGGTGAGTTCGGCAACTTCGCAATGTTGGGCGAGCGTAACTCCAAGACCTCTGGCATATTCAAGCGCTCGACGCATCAGCGAAGCGTCTTGCACGCCAAAACCATCGTCGGTAAAAAACTTCACACCCGCCTGTGAGAGTTCAGCCATCGGAGCCAAAGTTTCTCCTTGTCGACCGAGCGTGATGCACCCACTTGGGATCACATCAACAAGCCCCGCACGCTTACCTTGCTCGCGTACAAAATCAATCACCGCTACAGAATCTTGTGGTGGATCAGTATTTGGCATTGCAACCAATGCCGTGTAACCGCCAAGTGCGCCCGCGCGACTGCCCGTCTCAATTGTCTCGGCTTCTTCTTTGCCGGGCTCACGCAAATGCGCATGCAGATCAACAAAACCACTCGTCACGATGCAACCACTGGCGTCAAGTTCGATATCGGCTTTTAGATTTTTTCCGACTTCAATTATTTTCTCATTTTCGATTTTTACATCGGCACGCAATTCACCATCTTGGTTAAGAATTGTTCCGCCTTTGATCACGACCGACTTGCTCATGCTTGACCACCAAGATTCGCGCCACTGCCTAACAAATCAAACAGCACTGCCATCCGCACAGAAACACCATTGGCAACTTGACGATGAATCAAAGAGTTTTTGACATCAGAAGGGTCAATCTGCATTTCAACGCCACGATTCATTGGCCCTGGATGCATCACTAACGCCGAATCTCTGAGCGTTGCCACACGCTTTTGAGTCAGACCGTATTGCTCTGAATATTCACGCAGGGTTGGCACATGCCCCTGGGACATTCTCTCGCTTTGCAGACGCAACATATACAACACATCGCTTGTTGGTATGACTTCATCAAGGTGGTGATTCACTTCGACTGGCCAGTGTGAGACATCGGGTGGCAACAAAGTCGGCGGTGCGACGAGGGTAACTTTGGCTCCCAACATTGAAAACGCCTGAATGTTGCTGCGCGCTACACGCGAGTGCTTAATATCTCCGACGATTGTTATTTGCATCCCGTCAAATCTTGTCGTGTGCGTGGCTTCGCGAATTGTGTAGCAATCAACCAACGCTTGAGTTGGGTGTTGATGTGCCCCGTCACCAGCATTAATGATTGAGGCTTTCGTCCATTGTTCTATTTGCCACGGGATGCCCACCGATTTGTGTCGTACGACAAAAGCGTCGACGCCCATATCTGTGATCGTGGCAACGGTATCGCGCAACGATTCGCCCTTGTTGACGCTTGAAGTTGAAACATTAAAAGTCAGAGTGTCGGCAGAAAGTCTTTTCGCTGCCGTCTCGAAACTCAGGCGAGTTCGAGTTGAGTCTTCAAAAAATAAACTTGCGACAGTCCGACCACGCAACGCCGGAACTTTGGGCACGGGCCTTTGATTGATTTCCGCCATGTGATCTGTCAACTGCAATAGTTGCAACAAACCATTGGCGCCAAGTTCGTCGATGCTTCGCAGATGCTTCACTTGTTACTCGTATTCATTGCTGTTATCCGCACGCCATCACTAGTTGCCGAGACATCATCATCGTGTTGTGTAGGCAGATTCTTGCCGACAAAATCGGGGCGGATCGGAAGTTCACGGTGACCACGATCGATCAGAACCGCAAGTTGCACCGCCCGCGGGCGACCGAAATTATTCAGTCCTTCCATTGCGGCACGTACAGTTCGTCCGGTAAACAGCACATCATCTACGAGCACGACCGTCGCACCGGTTAAATCAAACCGAATATCGGTAATCGCACCAAGCGAAACTGGCCGAAGTCCAATGTCATCGCGATGCAGACTGACATCCAGCGCCCCAACAGGAACGATCACAGAACTCTCAATTTCATTGATCTGCTTGGTTATCGCCTCGGCGATCCATGTACCACCGCGTTGCAGACCAACAATTGCGAGTCCTTCAACACCGTGATTGCGCTCGATGATTTCGTGAGCGATGCGAACAATTGCGCGACGCACATCGGTTGCACTCATCACCTCATGCGGGGTGTTTTGACTCGCGCTAATACTCAAAATAGCCCTTCCGTCCGAGCCTCACAGGACTCAATTTACGGTTGATAAATACTGAACTTAAACCGCCCCAAATATAGCACGCGCTTCAACTCGTTGGCGCTGTGATCTAAGAATTCGCGCTCGTGTTAGCCCGCAATTTTGCGTTGATAGACGATCCACCATTCATTGGCGTAAGAAATTGCGAACTGCGCCGAAACCTCTCGCCAAGTTTTCTGCATACCTTCATCCATCGCCACAGGCAAAACCACGAACTCAATGTCGTTCGTAAACGGCAAAATATCACCCGATGCAAAAGCGTCCATCCCATATAAGGCGCGTTTAAACGGAACCGGGAAAGCATAAATTCTTTCACGTCGCGCTAAATGTGCGGTCAATGGGTGATAGGCCGTAACAACAGCATCATCTGGAATTTTGCTCAAAGCCACGCGTGCGGCAATCACTGCGGGATTACTCGACCCGTTGTACGAAACTTGCGTGCGCGCACCAGGCAATGGAGACCAGAGATATGCGCAAATCAGTGTGCTTAAAGCACAAAACAACACCAATATTCGACGCAATTTTTTTCGCAGACGGGCAATCGCAAATACCGTGCCGATCACGAGAACTGGCACCACCACGAACGAATAGTGATACTCAATATGGTACTGATACCAAAAATTACTGAAAATATTCGTAAAGATAACCAAACCTGCGATCGCCGCAACCTCCGGAAACACAATGAACCCGAATGCGACTGGTGCGACAAGTTGCAAAACGTAATACGGTCGCGAATCGCTGACAAAATACTTCACCAACGCCATCGGATCAGTGAACAAAGTTGCAATCGTGCCCTGTACCCCACCGAATGGGATACGCCATCCATTCCTAAATGGCACACCGTTGATTCCGCGCTGGATACCAAAAACTGCAAGTACCGAATACCAAAATGAAACTAAGACAGTAAAAAGACCAATCTTCAACTGTTTGCGCCAAGCGACCCAGGCACCTAACGGAATCAGAATCAATGCGACATCTTCTTTGACGCTCATTGCCAGCAGGACAGCGACGGTGTACATTCGCCATTTAGATTCAAATGCGGCGTATAGAGCGGTTGCAATGAACACACCCAAAAAAGCATCGGGGTGAAAATTTTCTAAGGCGATCCACACGGTTGCAGGATGCAACAGATACGCCGCGACGAACACGGTAGCCATGGCTTCACTGTCTAAACGATTGCGTGTGAATAAAAATATTGGCACCGCGCCCGCAACGATTGCGATTGATTGAATCACAAACAAGGTTGATGTACTACCTATGATCCAATAGATCGGGACTAGGAATAGCAGAATAAAGCTCGTGTGATCACCAAATAAATTACGACCCATCAGAGTCACAAACGGATTATGAAACCGAGACAACAACCAGATCCCCTGGTCATAAAGTCCGAAGTCGTAGGCAGAAGTTGCCAGGCTTTGATGCATCTCAACACTTAGCGCAGCAAAATAGAAACCTACAACGGCCATCATCGCCGCCGTTACGACCTCCCACACGGTGGCCCCCTTGACACGATCGCCCAAATTATCCAGAAATCGTTTCGTATTAAACGCCCTTTGAACGAACCTGCTTGGCAATTGCCGATAGTACACCGTTTACATATCGACCGGATTCTTCCGTCGAAAAGCGTTTAGCGAGTTCTACTGCCTCGTTGATGATGACCGCCACGGGAACCTCAGGACGATCTAAAAGTTCGTAAATCGCCAGTCGTAGAACATTCCGATCAATCGCTGGCATGCGATGAATTGTCCAGGTGTGCGAGTATTCGGTAATCATCTCGTCTAGTTGGCTTTGGCGAGATGCAACACCAGATGTGAGAAGAGAAACTAAATCATCGACGGCAAGTATTTGAGCCGCAATGATTTCAGAAACAGGCAGGCTCCGTGATTCGGCCTCATACAAAAAATGCACGGCTCGCTCACGTGCTGAACTGCGAACATCCTCGCCCGGTTTTGAATTGCGGGTAGACGCCATCACACTCTCGTTATATATTCGCCTGATCGTGTGTCAACTTTGACCCGGTCACCAATGTTCACAAACAACGGCACCTGAATAACTTTGCCGGTTTGCAAAGTAGCCGACTTGCGACCGCCAGAAACTCTGTCACCTTGTAGCCCAGGTTCGGTGTTTGCAATTTCAAGTTCGACGGT
>CAMAQQ010000055.1 GCA_945860575.1 Ferrithrix thermotolerans DSM 19514 | reverse complement strand
TGCAGTTAGTAGCGTTCTAATGATGACTCGAAAGCCGGTTCATGTTGCATGCATTATGGACGGCAACGGTCGCTGGGCACGCAAGCGAGGTCTACCTCGAACTGCTGGCCACACCGCGGGCGAAGAGACTTTATCCGATGTCGTAAGAGCCGCTTCTAAACGAGAGATCGATTATCTGACCGTATTTGGTTTCTCAACAGAGAATTGGGTCCGTCCTCGGGCAGAAGTGAAACATATTCTTGGTCTGCACAAAAAACTCTTCGGGCGTATCACCGAGCTCAACGAAAACAACATTCGCGTTAATTGGATTGGACGACCCTTTGACGAGGCGGAGTCTAAGACTCCTGTCTATGTGCAGCGTGCAATACGAAAGGCTATTCAAGACACAGCGAGCAATACAGGCATGGTTTTGACGGTGGCATTTGATTACGGGTCGAGGGCTGAGTTAACACGGGCAGCACAAAACTTGGTGAAGAGTGGCGAAACTCTGAGCACTGAAAATCTTTCAAAATATCTTTATGACTCATCACTTCCGCCCGTTGATGTGTTGGTTCGTACTTCGGGAGAATCTCGTATATCTAATTTTCTTTTGTGGCAGATTTCAACCGCAAAAATATATTTCACCGATCGACCATGGCCCGATTTTGATGCTGTTGAGCTTGACGCTGCGCTTGCTTTAATCAATCACTGATTCGCAACCTATGCCAAACAATCTTGCTGACCAAGAAGTACTTGACGCTCTTCATCAAGTTACTCACACGATCAAAAACTCAGAGGATCGACAAGGTCAAGACGAGATGGCTGTGCTTGTTGGTCGGGCACTTCGAAACAACCGCCATCTAATCGTCCAGGCAGGTACTGGAACTGGTAAAACACTTGGCTATTTAGTGCCAGCAGTCAAGTCAGGTCGCCGAGTGGTCGTCTCTACTGTTACTAAAGCATTGCAGGATCAACTTTCTCAAAATGATTTACCACTACTTGCTAGTGCTCTCAACGACACTCTTGATCATCCCCTTACCTGGACAGTTCTAAAGGGAAGAAGCAACTACTTGTGCAAACAAAGAATTGTCGAGTTGGCCGATCGTGCACAATCTCGGCTAGAACTCGGTGAAGTCTCGCCCAAAACGAAGGCAGATATAAAAAAACTTGTTGAATGGTCTCAGAATACCGAAACTGGAGACGAGGGCGAACTTGACTGGCAACCCCAAAGACAAGCATGGTCGATGGTCAGTGTTACAAGTGAAGAATGTCCGGGTGCATCACGTTGCCCCCAAGGTGAATCGTGCTTTGCTGAGCGTGCCCGCGCACAAGCACAGACTTCCGACATTGTCGTTGTTAATGGATGGCTTTACGCGCTTGACATCAACGCTGAAGGAACGATTATTGGCGAACATGATGTTGTGATCTTTGACGAAGCCCACGAACTTGAAGACGTTGTGAGCGAGTCGTCTGGGTTAGCAATCAGCCCGAGTCGAATCACTGGAGTCGCTTCATCGGTACGCGCAATCATTCGAGAAGACGCAATCTCTGGCAATTTTGCCAAAAGTGCCAGTCGATTGCGTGACCAACTCGCACCATTAATTAATCAACGAGTAGCACTGCCTCTTGCCGGCGAGTTGAGAGAAGTACTCAACGAGTTACGGGGCCGCGTCAACGAAGCCCTTGAGTCGTTGCGCACAATCGCTACCAGCGACGACTCTGCAAAACAACGCAAACTTCGTGCACAGTCTCTTTGCACCCGCTTGATCGGTGATTTAGATCTTGCACTTCAAGACCGCGCCGGATATGTTGCGTATGTTTCTGGAACTCCCGAAAGATGTTCACTTGAAATGCGGCCGCTTGACGTCGGTCCGGCACTCTACGAATCGGTTTGGTCTCAGCGAACGGCGATTTTGACAAGTGCGACAATCCCTACGAACTTGCCAGCAAGAATAGGTCTACCAACTGAAAAATTCGAAGTTCACAATGTGGCTAGCCCGTTTGACTACGAACGAAATGCACTTCTTTACTGCGCGGCACATCTTCCCGACCCGGCTCTCGGAAACCGAGACAAGGCGGTGCATGGCGAAATCGAACAGTTAATAATCGCAGCAGGTGGTCGAACGCTGGCATTGTTCACAAGTTATGCCCGTTTAAACGCTGCGTACAGCGATCTGATTGACCGACTTGATTTCGAAATTCTCAAACAGGACGATCTTCCGAAAATGGAACTTTTACGAAAGTTCGCTGAAAGTGAAGCGACCTGCTTGTTTGCAACACAAAGTTTTTTTCAGGGCGTTGATGTACCTGGTTCGACCTTAAGTCTTGTGATTATTGACCGTCTACCGTTTCCGGTGCCGACTGATCCACTAATGAGTGCGCGCCGCGAGGTTCATGGCAAATCCGCATTCACCGCTATTGACATACCGATCGTTGCCACGAAACTTGCGCAGGCCTCTGGGCGACTGATTCGAACTCAGACAGATATCGGTGTTGTAGCCGTACTAGACCCACGGCTGGTGACAAAGGGTTACGGAAAAACTATTATTGCAATGTTGCCGCCGATGGAATTCACCAAGAGCAACGCACGCGCACAAGAGTTTTTGAGTTACGCAGTGAGCAATCTGTAACCCGTTCCGCGTACCGTCACAATAATCCTTGGGTCATCAGGCGAGGTCTCAATTTTGACACGCAATCTTCGAATATGTGCATCTACCAAACGACTATCTCCAAGGTATTCGTAACCCCAAACAATTTCAAGTAGTTGGTCACGAGACAAAACATTATTTTGATTTTCAAAAAAGGTATGCAATAGTCGGTATTCAGTTTTAGTCAATTGTAATTCAACGCCGTTTTTTAGGACTACTCCTTGATGTGGTCTAAATTCGATATCGCCGACAATAAGACGCTCGGCCGATGATCCAGCCATCGATAGTAAAATTGTGCGACGAAGTGCAGCCCGAATACGCGCAGCAAGTTCTTTTGCAACTACTGGCTTCGTCACATAATCGTCAGCGCCAGCTTCAAGTCCGGCCACTAAATCATGAGTGTCAGTTTGTGCGGTGACAATAATTATCGGTACGAGACTTTTAGATCGGATCATTCGACAAACCTCGAAACCCGACAAATCAGGTAACCGCAAATCCAGCAACACTAAATCGACAGAGGTTGATTCGAACAATGACAGACCTTTAATCCCGTCTGATGCCTCAATGATCTCGTAACCCTCGTCTTCGAGTGCAAGTTTTAGTGCGGCACGAATGTGCTGATCATCTTCAATGAACAAAAGCCGCTGCATGGCTCACATTCTGCCTTAAAAATCAAAATTGTTACATAAATAGCACAGATTCGAACGAGATTTGTCATACCCAGACTGCAGTATTTAGTAACACACCGGCGGGATGTCATGCTCCCCCTTGACTCCCGTCGGTGGGGGTTTAATGAAAATCCGCAATGATTGAGGCGTGACTCAACAAAAGCGTCAGCCTTATGCGATCACAAGAGCGTCAATAATCGCCAAACTGCGTAACTGGCGAGGGCTTCGTGGAAGAATGATTCTGTATTTTGGTCTTGCAGCGTTCGCCGCCGCTTTGGCTCTCAGCATTGTTACTTATGCGTCAACCCGCACGTACCTACTTCGCCAGCGAACAGAATTTGCCACTCGTCAGGCATTCAACAATGCACAACTCGTGAGAACAGTCATTTCATTAAATTCTGGAGATGCGGGTGATTTGATGTCAAATATTCGAAGCGAGCGCGGGGGTTACGCCGTACTCCATCTTGATGAATCGGACTCTTTTTATCCACAAGAACCTTTGCGGTTCACTCAATCGAATTTGCCTATTCAATTTGTTGCTAAGACTTTGTCAGGAGTCACAGGTCGTCAGCGTTTCATATTCGATGGTGAACCTTACGAAGCCGTTGGCGTAAATATCAAAGCCATAAACGCACAATACTTTGAGGCGTTTCCACTCAACGATGTTGCTCGAACACTGTCGACTATTCGCAACACCTTAAGTGTCGGCGTTTTGTTGATCACACTTACAGCTGGCTTTTTCGGGCTCAGTATTAGCAGTCGTGTGCTTCGTCCACTTCGGCGAGTAACTTCCGCTGCGACCGACATTGCATCGGGTGGTCTGGACATTCGACTTGCCGATGAGAAAGATCCCGAACTTGCGAAACTTGCGACTTCGTTTAACAACATGGTTGACGCAGTGCAATCTAGGATTCAACGAGAGACAAGATTTGCAAGCGATGTCAGTCATGAACTCAGATCACCAGTAACTGCACTGGCAACCGCCATCGAAGTACTTCAAGCAAGGCGGGGTGAATTTAGCGAACGAAATCAGCAGGCGTTCGACATAATTGCAACGCAGGTGAGACGATTTGATCGTACGGTTTTAGATTTACTCGAACTATCTCGGCTTGACGCCGGTGCAGGGGCGGCCGACGAAGAGACTATTAATCTTGCGAAACTAGTTCAACAAATTGCCCAGCGACACGGTTTTGGTGGTGCGAAATTCGCGTCCACGCTCAATTCAAATGACGAGACCGTATTGGATCGTCGAAGAATTGAACGAATTGTGCTGAACCTGCTTGAGAACGCACGAGACCACGCAGGTGGAGCAACTGCAATTCTCGTAACTAGTGATCAAAATACGTTGACCATCAGTATTGAAGATCAAGGAATTGGAGTTGCACAAAGTGAGCGTGAGCGAATTTTTGAGCGCTTTGCGCGCGGTACATCATCTCGAAACAGCACTGGAAGTGGATTAGGACTTGCGATCGTTCAAGAGCATGCTCGTGCTCTGCACGGTAAAGCGTGGGTTGAAACAAGTAGCTCTGGCGGTGCAAGGTTTATGGTGACGATGGCTCGAAAATCGCCTCAGAACGCAGATGAATTGCAACCGCAATGAGTTCCAATTCAAAAACCGCAAGGCACAAGATTTTTTGCCATCGAACATGTTTCGTCTTCCTGCTACCAGTTTTGTTGAATTCTTGCGGAGTACCAACCTCAAGCGAGTTTGTTCAGATACCTGACGAGAATATTCCATTTGAACTAAATCTTGCATCCACAACTACGACGTCAACAGTTCCACTTGAACCTGATGCCAATAGCCCTGGATCAAATACTCAAGATGCCGTTTCGGAGATTGTCAACGAGCCAGTTGATCTGTACTTCATCACAAATAATCAGTTAGTGGCGACCAAGATTCAAATCGTCAGTCCGGCTAACACAACTCAGGTGCTCTCAGCATTGGTTTCGGGCCCACCTTCAGGTGATGCAGGTTTAGGTCTACGCAGTGCTATCGCAACTTCACTTCAAGCCGAAATAAGTGTCTCAAAAGGACTCGTTTTAATTGACGCGAACAATTTCTTGTTAACCGGACTTTCACCGATTGATCAAAGGTTGGCAATTGCTCAGCTTGTTTTGACATTTACGAGTCGACCCGGAATAGGACAAGCAATATTCAGCGTAAACGGTGTATCGATTGCAATTCCGCGAGGCCGCGGCGATTTGAGCAAACCAGGCGAACCCGTCAGTTTTGACGACTACGTCTCGTTGCTCGCCAATCGCAACGGCTAATTGCTACTGCAAATTACTGCGACTAATAGCCGTGCTTAATAACCGTGTTTAATAACCCAGACGCTCAACACGCTCGGCGCGATGTTGCCAGTCCTTGTCAACTACGACAAATAACTCGAGAAAAGCACCGTCAGGCATTTGCTTACGAACTTCAATTCCAACTTTTTTCAACAGCTGTCCAGACTTTCCGATAACCATACCTTTTTGACTTTCTCGCTCGACAACAATCTCACATCTAACTCGGGGCCACTCCCACTCGGTCACTCTTGCGGCGATTGAATAGGGCAACTCATCCCGTGTCACAGCCAATAGTTGTTCTCTTACGAGTTCGGCGATCCATTGCGCCTGAGGTGTCTCTGACACCATTTCGGCGGGAAACATTGCGTCACCTTCTACGGCTCTCTGTCGCAAAGCCAACAAAAGTGTGTCGACTCCTTCGCCAGTTTTCGCTGACACCGGAAAGTACTCAGCGGCACCCAATAAAGAGGCCGCTGACAGTTGAGCCAACACCTTGCTATTTGGAACGGCATCGGTTTTGTTCAATACGACAATCGCCTGCGATATATCAAGTTGCTCGCTGACCCACTTGTCGCCAGTGCCCACTGTTTGAGTTGCGTCAAGCACAAGGCAGACAACATCGACATCACGCATCGACTCGAGTGCCGTCGCGTTAACTCTCTCACCCAGTGCAGTAGTTGCTTTGTGCAACCCAGGTGTATCCACGAAGATCAATTGAGTGTCACCCGCAGTTAAAATTCCGCGAACTCTTGTCCGTGTGGTCTGTGGCTTATCTGAGACGATGCTGATTTTCTTGCCGATTAAAGCATTCAATAGTGTCGACTTGCCAACATTTGGTCTGCCAACGAGAGAAATAAATGCGGTCCGCACGTCAGAAGGCTACCGATTATTTGCTTTAAGATCTGCCACAATTGAATGATGCTAAACATTGACTGGCGTAGATGGTTTGACCGAATGCAACCACAAACGTTACAGATTGCAACGATGCTGCTTTATCTAAATGGTTTTTTTGCATTGATGAGCGTCGTTGACCACAATGACTATCTTGGCTACATTCGTGATCGGTATTGGTTTGGATTCGTAATCGGTCTAGTAATTGTCGCGTTGCATGTCTTGGGTGGCTTACTGATGGCCAACGACCTCAAGCTTGGTTATAAATTTGGTGTCATCGCCGCGTTCTCACCATTCGTGCTTCGCTTCTGGGCGTTGAGTGATGTCGCAAGTCGTATGGGTGGACAAATAAGTCTGTACCGCAAAATCAGTGGCGGTAACACAACCAGCTTTATTTTTGAAATCGCTTTGTGCGCATTGCTTTTGCACACACAGAGCCGATCACATCAACGCATTTGGTACCGCTAGAAAGTCGACGAGAAAGAAACCAGTGAGTGGTCTCAATACTTTACCGATTAGAGCGCGAATAGCCCGATCTGACACACTTTAACTATGACAAAACTCATCATCAAAGGCGTTGACGAACTTAAATCATTGGTCGGCAACCACCTCGGTTATTCAGACTATTTAACAGTCACACAAGATCAGGTGAATCGGTTCGCAGATGCGACTGGTGATCATCAGTGGATTCACATTGATGTTGAGCGAGCCAAGGCTGGCCCTTTCGGTGGCCCGATCGCGCACGGCTATCTAACGTTGTCGCTTGGTCCAGTATTTCTGCCACAAATATTTGGTGTTGAGGGTGTAGCAATGGGTGTCAACTATGGTGCCAACAAGGTTCGCTTTCCATCCCCCGTACCTGTTGGCTCAAAATTACGGGCAGGTGTGAAACTTCTTTCGGTAGAAGATGTCACTGGTGGTGTTCAAGTAACGCTTGAAACCACTTTCGAAGTCGAGAATGCGAAGAAACCATCTTGCGTGGCCGAAGTAGTTTTTAGGTATTACTTATAAAGATAATTAATTTCCGACAATCTTCTAGCGGAAGTTGTTCATAACCTCAGCGAATAACTCAACGGACTCGGTGCTCGGAAAATCAGCACTCCAAGGAATGAACCCGCTGCAACCCAGGTCAATGTAATTCTGTACTTTTTCGGACACTTGTTCAACCGTGCCGACCAAGTTTGCACTTTGCCAATTATCAAAGTCATCACCACGCAAACTACGAGAACCATCTGCTCTAAG
>CAMAQQ010000054.1 GCA_945860575.1 Ferrithrix thermotolerans DSM 19514 | reverse complement strand
TATGACGCGTTACTCCCCGAATATCCGAGTCAGGCTCCATATGCGGTCTCGATGGCATACAGAATGCGTTATGTGATGCAGTTCAATGCTCGCGAGGCAATTCACATGCTTGAATTGCGTTCTTCGCCGCAAGGCCACCCGTCGTATCGCCGCGTGGCTATTGAGATGCACAAACAAATAGGTGAGAAAGCAGGACATCGGGCAATAGCCGACGCGATGACTCACATCGTCAAAAATGCCCCAGAACTAGAGCGATTGGATTCTGAACGCAAGGCCGAGGCGAGGCGAAAATGACATTTAAACTCAACAACTGCATGAGCAAAGAGCCGATTTGGAGTTATAACCGCAGATATCGGATACTATGCGCGACTGAATTGAAACGAGTGAACGGACACCATGGCTGACGAAGACGAAATCGAAATTGAAGAGATCGAAGAGCCTGAAGAGATAGTCGGTGACGAACTTGAGATTGACGACCCGACTGAGGTAATCGACCCTGAATTTGATCCAGACGCTGAGGTCGTAGATGGTGAAGATTTTGATCCCGATGCTTTAGCAACGGGTGAATTGGTTGTCGACTTAACTTACGACGGGGCAGCAATGCTAAGTGACGAGGGTTCGACACTTGCGCCAGTTGATCCAACTAAACCAAAGTCAACCGATGACGAAGATGATGAAGATGACCTTCGCACCGAGGACGATGTTGAAGCTGATCTCTCGTCGATTCTGCAAGATAAGTTGGCGTCGCCACAAGAAACTGCCCCCGAAGAAGAAGATGAAGTTACTACTGACGACCGCACGGATGGGGTCGAAAGACTGCAACCCCGCCGTCCAGACGAAACTCAGTGCTCGCACTGTTTCTTGCTAGTGCGACAAACAGCACCAGGATGCCCGGTCGAAGACGACGCCTGTCCACTGTTCGTACACTGATCGCCATGAGCGCGGCACCTACTCCGCCAAATGCAAGTGAATTGGTAGCCAAGTTCATTGCGCAGCTACCCGACAAGATCAAGTTATGGCGTTTCGTCGGCAAGATGGCTGTCGAACAAGTTAACAAGAGATTGATTGATCAGGTAGATAACTACTCAACGCGAGCGCCCAGCGACCCGCCAGTGGTGCCAAAAACCGAAAAAACAATTGTTGCGACTAAAGATGCGGCTCAACCGAAGGCTAAGAAAAAGACGAGTTCAGCAAAAGCGGTCTCAAAACCGAAGAACGTTGCGAAAAAGATGACAAAGCAACCAGCGGCAACTCGAATCAAATTGCCGATTGCCAATTATGACGATCTCTCGGCATTACAGATTCTTGATCTTCTCGTCGCTCTAAATAAGACCGAGCTTGCCAAGATCAAGAAATACGAGGCAGCCGGTCGCGCTCGCCAAACTATTTTAATCAAGATTTCGTCGTTGTCAGATGCTGCAAAATAGTTCGGGTCTCTCGCTCGATCTAGATACAAACGATTGATCGTGCAAATACTGTCAAGGCCGGCCGTGTCGCAAGATGTGGATGTATTGGTCCTACTAGAGAGTGAGGCACGACTCTCACTAAAAGAGTTTCGCGGTGCAGACAGGCTTGCTATTGAAGTGCCTGAGATTGGCAACAGGTGGCCGCAAGTGTTAACCGATGGGGCAATGTTCGTGTTGGTCGGTTGTATTGACTCGGTTGTAATGGGATATCTAATCGCACGAAAGCTCGATCAACTTGCAACTATCGAACAAGTTTTTGTGACCCATGATGCTCGAAACTTAGGAGTCGGAGACGCTCTTGTCTCAGCGACGTTATCTTGGGCACGAGACCAAAACCTCACGGCACTCGATGCACTTGCGCTTCCTGGTGATCGCGAAACCAAGAATCTCTACGAACGATCAGGATTGGTCGCGAGATTAATTACTGTCACTAAAAAACTTGGCTAGTTAATTTTTTATTTGCCTTGCCAGTTAGGTGCGCGTTTTTCAATAAAGGCCGTTAAACCTTCTTTTGTATCTTGCGAATTCAACACTGCACCGAATTCTTTGTTTGTCATTTTGATTAAAGTCTCATCTGACTCTGTGGCTGCGGCCAAAACTATTTTGCGACTTGCCCAGACTGCGAGGGGAGCAGCTTTGCAGACACGCAACGCAAGATCCATTGCGCCTTCAAGTGCTTTATCGGGCTCTACTAAATGGTTAACCATGCCAAGTTCATACGCCCTTTGCGCCGAAAACGGTTCACCTGTAAGAATCGCTTCCATTGCTGCGGCACGACCAATTGCCCGAGGCAGGCGAAAGAGCCCACCAGCACCCGCAATCAAGTTGCGTGTTGCTTCTGCCAAACCGAATGCAGACCGAGTGGTTGCCACGACCATGTCGCATGCCAGAACCAATTCGCAGCCGCCAGCAGTTGCCAAACCATCAACCGCAGCGATCACAGGTTTCTTGCGCTCTCGATAGACGAAGCCACCAAAGCCGCCGCGTGGAGTGTTTAACGCCGCAGCTTGACCAGAGTTGATTGCTTTAAGATCAGCGCCCGCACAAAAGACCGGGCGTTGTTGACCTTGCGTGTTCGCCAGCAAGATCGCAATCCAAACATTGTCGTCGGCTTCAAGTTTGTCGATTGCCGCTTCAAGACCACTAGCAACATCACCGTTGACTGCGTTTCTTGCTTCAGGCCGATTGAGCGTGATTAGGGCAACTTTTCCTTCAACTGAATATTCAACGATATTTGTCATATCGCGATCGTAGGGCACTAAGCCTGTTCAGACGAAGACGGCGCTTCAGTTTCAACTGGCGCTTCGACGACTGGCGCTTCGACAGCGACTTGTTCAACTGGTACTTCTGCAACGGTTTCGACAACTGGTGCTTCGACAACTGGCTGAGGTGCGGGAGGGATCGTCAGCTTCTGCTCTTTTTTTACTCGCGGTTTGCGAACTTGACGCGCTTGACGAGGGGGTCGCAATGGTTTTGGCGCCTGAACACCTGCGACTACTTCAATGCCAAATAACGCAGCAATCTGCGGCAGCAGAGGAGAGAGTCTTTTTACAGTTTCACGCAGTGCGTCAGTTGTCGCAACAGGCGCAGCAGCCGGCTTAACTTGAGCACGAATCGGCGAGAATGCGAGTGCCTCAAGAACCGCAATCCAACGATCTGCACCAGCATCGCTGGCCAGAGACTCTGTTGTTGCCTTTGCAATTTGTGCGCCTAGTTCAACCGGAAACAACACGCCTGCTTTTGGTGGTTCGCCCGAAAGTTTCAACGCACGAACTACCCGCGATACTTCGACTGCAGACTTCATGTCTTCAATCCAATTAGACATTTCTTTTTCTTGATGACTTTTCAAAGCCGTCTTTAGTTCAGTAGCCAGCGCACGGGTTGTTTCGTCTCGCACAACCATCGGGTCATCGCTGCCAACCACGACCGCACGAAGATCTCGCAAATCAAGCAACTCAAGATCTGCCTTGGCGGCTTCAGCTTTGTCAAGCCACTCAGCGACTCGCAGTTTTGGCAAAATATCCGAGGCCATTGAGATCAAACCATCGGCTTTAACTTCTGGTTTACCCTCTTTTTTGAGTTGCGCATTTTGGGATCTTATTGCTTCACGAACCGCGGCAAGACCACCAGCGAGTGCTCGCTCTGCAACCCCACGCTGCTCAACGGGCAAAGACTCAAGAACAGCAGCGCGATGCACTCGTTTTGGTTTGAGACGCTTGGCAACCGGTCGCTTTGGAACCTCTGGCGCAGATGGAAATGCTTTTCGATCTGGTCTAGGTGCTCGCGGTTCACGAGTCGGCCGATCTGCCCGTGGTTCACGTGGTTCACGCGGCTCACGATTAGATCTATCAGGTCGATCTGTACGCGGACCTTGCTTGCCTCGACGTGGTTTATCGTCACGAGATTTCTTAGCAAGTTTTTCGGTTACTCCAACAAATGGTTTGTCGTCGATCAATTGCAATAAAGTCGCTTTTTGACTCTTGTCGCGTTGAGTGATTACAGAGAGAACTGTGATGCCGTCAATATCAAAGTCGGCTTCAATTTTTAACACGTCACCAATCTTGCTTTGATTCGGTAGAAGAGTAGCAACCACAACGCCCTTAGGAACTTTCGCGCCGGCGGCACGCCAAGTCCAAGTTCCGTCTTCACGCGCACTAGTCAATTCAATATCTAGTCTCCGTGACATGAGCCTTTACGGTATCCGAAAAGCGGGCAATTACCCCAATGCGATTACGAGATGGATCACCATTTTCGCTACCGTGAAGCTGTGGCAATTTATGCATTGGGGTCTCGCGAGCCGAAAATTCATGAGACCGCTTTTATCCACCCAGAAGCAGTAATTATTGGCTCAGTTGAAATCGGTGCCGACTCAACCATTTGGGCGGGTGCAGTTCTTCGCGGTGATGACGGCGAGATCAAGATCGGTATGCGCACCAGCATTCAAGACAACTCGGTGATCCACACAATGCCAGCGACACCCACAATTGTTGGGGACGACTGCGTAATTGGGCATCTCGTGCATCTTGAGTCATGCACAATTGAATCGGGTGCGCAGGTTTCTTCTGGTGCGATTGTTTTGCATCGCGCCGTCGTTGGCACTGGCGCCATCGTTGGCGCAAACAGCGTTGTCTTAAACGACATGGTCGTGCCACCTGGCGCACTGGCTGTTGGGTCTCCTGCAGTGATCAAAGAAGGGCGAGCCCGCAAAGATGACATCTCAAGTGGTGTTGACGTGTATGTCAAAAAGGGAAAATTTTTCGCCGCGAACTTGCGCAAAATTCGAGACTAACCGAAACTTTTTAGCCGACGATTTTCAACAGCTCTGACAAATCAAGTTGCGTTGAGTTCACCAGGTGCTCGCGCGCTGCATCTCGACGAAATTGGGCGCAAAGATCAGGTCTAAAAAAGCGGGCGCCCTCACGGATTACATAATTCAAGAGAAAAAAACGATATGCAAACGGCAGAAATTCAATTTCTATTGGGCTCAGTGGATAAATTTGATTATACGCGGCCAAAAATTTAAGAAATCTGGGCTCATTAAAAGTGTGGGCCGAATATGAGAACTGGGTGCGGTCACCAGTGCGAGATGAAACTCGACTCAGAAAATAAAAATCCAACAAACGCGATTCAACCCTAAACCAGTCATAATCCCACCTTGTTGAAAGTTGAAAAATGCGACCCGAATTGTTTTGAGGCGCTTGAACTGAGAAATTACCGAGGTTCCAGTCGACCAAAATCGGAATGCGCAACCACTCGTCGTAATGCACTTTTTCGAGATGTAACAATAAGTCGTGCGTACTGTGCTGTAAAACGCCAATATCTGATTTATCCAATCCGAAGTTTTGCGGAGCCTGAGATTCACGAAGCAAGTCAAAAAGATGAATCGCATCACCCTTGACCGAGTTTGAAGTGGGTGGCAACGACGGCGCAATCGCTGCGCATGCCAAATGAAACTCGGCAATTTCTCGAGCCAGCGTTATGACATCTTGGTCGGTCAAAATACGCGGCAATGAATCTTGCCTTTGCACATCGGTATAAAAAACTGCCCAACATGACTCGTCGTACCATGTATAAGGACGACCATTTTTACCGAGAACTTCGGCGAGAAATCCTGACCACCGGCCACCTCTAAGTTGTTCGCTGCAACGGGCGAGTCTGTCGTGATCTTCGGCGAACTGAAAATACGACCCATATGAACTTACTTTGGCGATCAAATTTGAGTTGTCTGACATTGCCAACCGAAACACGCGGTTTGTCGAAACATGCGCACTTACTTCAGTGAAATTATTTATAAAACGTGTGTCACCAAAATTTGCCCATGCATCACGAACCGTGTCGATTGCGCCTGGAAGCGAACTCGGTAACGACTCATTTTGTGAACCAGTCATCGCCAACATTCTCGCAGACTTCGGCAACCACTTATTTATGCGTACCGTGCGATTGTTTTATCGCGAGTTTGATCGAATTCCGATTGGGGCGATGAGATGAAATCCTGCTTGATGTCGCTGCTCTTCAGATTCTCCACCCCAAAAACCATATTCGTGATGATTGCGAGCGAACTCTCTACATGTTGTTTGCACTTCACAAGACGCACAAACTTCGCGTGCCATCGATTCTCTTTGCTCACGAGCTTGCGGTCGCTCGGCAGGTGAAGGAAAGAACACATCGCTGAGCCCGCGACACGCAGCATCGTTCATCCACTTGTCATCGGTTTCTAGCCGTTTAATGAAGAAGTCTGACCCCGCCACGAACTTGAACCTAGCCGATAAATAACTGACTAGTCAATTACATCGGCGAGCCAAAAGTCAGTTTTTGAGCGCCTCGTCGACCCCTGACCCAAAGGCTTCTATGTCTTCAATAGTCGTGTCCCAGGCCGTCATCCAGCGCACCTGCTCGGCCGCAACGTCCCAATCCCAGAAAAATGACCAGTCTTGCAGTGCGGTTCGGGCAGGCTGAGAAATCGTTGGGTACAGGCTGTTCACAAGGGGAGGAGCAACTAGACCGAGCGATCGGTGATGTTTGGTGCGCTCGTAAAGCGCGAGCGCCATCGCATTTGCTTGGGACCCAAGTTGAAAAAATAAACCGTCACGAAACAACTCGACATATTGTGCAGAAATGAAACGCATTTTCGAATTTAACTGAGTTATTTGCTTTCGAATATATTCGGCGCGTTCACCAAGTTTTGGTTTCAAGAATACGACGGCTTCACCAAACATGATGCCTGCCTTCATCGCACCAAAACTCAAAACATCTACACCCGCATCAATCGTGAAACTTCGCAAAGCCTCGGGCGTCGCACCATAGACAGCGGACGCATTGCTTAGGCGAGCACCATCCATGTGCACGAGCATTTCAAGTTCATGGGCAGTCTCACAAATTGCTCGTACTTCGGCAGGTGAATAGACCGTACCCAATTCTGTTGATTGAGTGATCGACACAACTGCAGGTTGAGCGTGATGTACATGGCCACGCAGATGTGCGACACTATGCAGATCTTGTGGTCGTAGTTTTCCGTCGAGTGATGGTAAATCAATCAATTTCGCACCAAGTATTCTTTCGGGTGCACCGGTTTCATCAACTGCAATATGCGACCATGAAGTGCAAATAACCGCCTCGGCTGGCTTGAGAATGCAGGCAAGTGCAAGAATATTGGCACCAGTACCGCCGAACACAAATTCGGTGCGCACATCGGCATCAAAAAGTTTCGAGAATGCCTCCTTTGCCTGCGTCGTATATTTGTCAAGTCCGTAGGCGAGCGAATGTGACTCGTTGGCTCGAACGACCGCCGCCAGAACATCTGGGTGCACGCCAGCCGCATTGTCAGACGTGAACAGGCGAGCCGGGGGCTGGTGAGAAATCTTCATTTATTCAGTATGCCCTCAACACAACAACCACGAAGGCGAGCCCGCTATTCACCACTTGAGAGGATTCTCAAACTATGATTTCGTCATGACAAAATTAGTTTCGGCGAGTAAGAGCCGATGTCAGTGGTGTAGGTCGCCATTCAAGCAATTGCCAGGCGCAGGAAGGCCGAGACGCTTTTGTTGCCAGTCATGTCGCCAATGGGATTGGGTCGCTCGACAACGCGCGAGTGAATTGAAACTCAGTGAAAACGAACTGGTTATTGCCCGCAACGAATTGGACGCGTTAAGAGACCAGGTTTATTTACTCAAGTGCGCGATTGCTGATGTTGAGGCTGACCTGGATCCGGCAGTTGATCCGACGAGTCGAGACTTCAAGGCTGCACTGAATTGGTTGTTGAAGGCGGCTAAACCTCTTGCTGAGGATCAGATACACCCGAGCCCAAGTCG
>CAMAQQ010000053.1 GCA_945860575.1 Ferrithrix thermotolerans DSM 19514 | reverse complement strand
TTTGCCTCAAGTTTTGCTTGCAGTGCACCAACTTTGTCGAAGTCTGCGTCTGGTTCGGCCCACATTGCGGTTACTTTTTCGTATTCTGCCAACAGATCTCGAATCGGCGCAACGCCATCCATGACATTGCCGAGAACATCTTTGGTCGGGTCGAGCTTTGGCTCTTGCTCAAGCAGGCCTACTGAAAAACCCGGTGTCAGGCGTGCTTCGCCTGTGAACTCATCGTCAAGACCAGCCATGATTTTTAGCAAACTTGATTTGCCACTGCCGTTCGAGCCGAGCACGCCAATTTTGGCGCCAGGGTAAAAAGAAAGTGAAATGTTCTCGAGCACCGTTCGATCTGGTGGATAAAAGCGGGCGAGTTTGTAGCACGTATAAATAAATTCGGCAGCCATAAGACTTATAAACTACTAGGCGATTTGACGGGCTAGTTTCTTCGCTCCTCAAGACCGCAGTCGGTATTTATGGTAAGTTTTTAGAGGCGTTTAGTCGGCTAAAACTCAAATTTATAAATTAACGAAACAGAAACGGGAGAAATCATGGAATTGTTAACTCAGGCTTATATCGGAGACTTTTTATTTAGATATCTGCACATTCTTGTGGGAATTGTTTGGATCGGTTTGTTGTATTACTTCAATCTCGTGCAAGTGCCAGCGCTTGCTGCTTATGGTGACGAAGGTAAAGCCCGAATGATCACCCTCGACAAAGTTGCACGTCGTGCGCTGTGGTGGTTTCGTTGGGCAGCGATTGCAACCTTGGTAACTGGTTTGTTAATTACCGGTCTAATCAAGGACTACTGGCAGCAAAACAATGCGCATAACATGACAATTTCGCTTGGCATGATTTACGGCACCTTGATGGCAGCCAATGTGTGGATGGTTATCTGGAAGAATCAGAAAGTTGTTCTTGCCAATGCTGTCAATGTGTTGGGTGGCGCTGCTGCTGATCCGGCTGCTGCAGGTGCTGGTCGTAAAGCATTGCTTGCATCTCGACAGAACTTTATTTTTTCTTTCTCAATGTTGTGGTTCATGGTTGGTTCGGCCCACTTTTATACTTCGGCTTTTGGCGAGGCAACTCAAAGCAACGCGATGACTTTGTTGATTATCGGTGTTGTGCTTGGTGCGATCTTGCAAATCAATGCCCTCGGCATGCTCGGTGGCACTGCAGCAACAAACAAATTGTTGTGGCCATATGAATCGCACAAGAACGCGATGATAACGGGCGGTGTCTTGTGGCTCATTCTTTGGATCGCATCTGAGGTGCTTCTTAAATAGACATCGTTACGATGTAAATGATGGTTGAGAGGTCTGACCCCGAAGACTTTGGTGCAAACTCCTGGTTAGTAGAGGAGATGTACGAGCGATATCGCGACGAGCCTGAAACTTTATCGGTGGCGTGGCGCGAGTTTTTCAGTGACTACAAACCAGTGGGTTCGGCGAAAGCCGACCCAACTGGCGAGTTGATCAGACCAAATTTTGAAGCGTTACCTGAACCTGATATAAAAACTGTCGCAACATCGGCGATTAAAGAACCGATTTCGCCTGAATCGCCACCTCGTGCGCCACGACCTGTTGTTGCTCTAGCGTCACTTGAGCAGACGCCTTTAGAGATCGTCGAGCCCGAACCGTTGCGCGGCGTGTCGGCGGTGATTGCCACAAACATGGAGGCAAGCCTTGCGGTGCCAACGGCCACGAGTGTGCGTCAAGTGCCGGCGAAACTTTTAGAAGTTAATCGCAAAGTAATCAACGGCTATCGCGAACGAAGTGGCGAAAGCAAAATAAGTTTTACGCACTTAATTGGTTTTGCGATCGTGCGCGCGATTGCAGATGCAGTGCCAAATATGAAACATGTTTATATGGCAGACGAGCAAGGAAAGCCTCAAATCAAAAAGTTCAACCATGTGAATATGGGTTTGGCCGTTGATGTTGACAAGGGCAATGGACAGCGAAGTTTGGTCGTACCGGTTTTGCGTAACGCCGACACGCTTGACTTTGCCGGGTTTTTGTTGACTTATGAAGACATCATCCGCAAGGTGCGTGCCAACAAATTGACGCTAGAAGATTTCAAAGGTGCGAATGTCAGTCTTACCAACCCTGGAACTATCGGCACGCAAATGTCGGTGCCACGGTTGATGGCTGGTCAAGGTTTAATTGTTGGTGTCGGCACGATCGATTATTCGGCTGAGTTTCAGGGTAGCGATCAACGTGCTCTCGGGCGACTCGGCGTGTCGAAAGTTGTAACAATCACGAGTACCTATGACCACCGAATAATTCAGGGCGCTGAAAGTGGAATGTTCTTGAAATATGTGCACGAGTTGTTAATCGGTGAACATGATTTCTACGCGAATATCTTCAGGAGTCTTGGTGTGCCGTATGAATCGGTGAAGTGGCACGACGATTCGAACTCGCTTGACAGTGAAGATGCGTTGCTCGAAAAACAAATGCAAATCGCGACGCTGATTCGTGTGCATCGCGTGCGAGGTCACTTGATTGCCGACCTTGATCCGTTGCATTGGCGCGCACCACGAATGCCGCGTGAACTTGACCCCGCAACATATGGACTTTCAGTCTGGGACTTAGATCGCGAATTTTTGACCGGTGGAGTCGGTGGCGTCAATCGATTGACTCTGGGAGAATTACTTGGTGTGTTGCGCGACGCATATTGCCGCACGATCGGCGTCGAATATATGCACATTCAAAACACCGATGAGCAGCGGTGGATTCAAGAACATTTCGAGGGTGTCAAGCGCAATGATTTTGCGGTCGACAAAATTCGTGTGCTTGAGCGGCTCAATGCGGCCGAAGCATTCGAGAAATTTTTGTCGACCAAATATGTCGGCACGAAACGATTTGGTCTTGAAGGCGCAGAATCGGCGATACCGATTCTCGACAAGATTTTGAATCTTGCGACCGATGCGAAAATGCAGGGCACCATAATCGGCATGGCACACCGTGGTCGCTTGAATGTGTTGGCCAATGTCGTAGGCAAAGAATACGACCAGATTTTTCAAGAGTTCGAAGGTTATGTCGACCCTTCGTCCGTGCAAGGTTCGGGCGATGTTAAGTATCACCTCGGCGCAGTTGGCGAGTTCGTCGCGCAAAGTGGCGCAAAGATGCATGTTGAGTTGGTGTCTAATCCGAGTCACTTAGAAACTGTCAACCCTGTCGTGCTTGGCACGGTGCGCGCAATGCAAGATCAAATTGATCCACCACTTGCATACAGCGTGTTGCCGTTGGCGATTCATGGTGATGCGGCTTTTGCAGGTCAAGGTGTTGTCGCCGAATGTTTGGCGATGAGTGACACTTCTGGTTATCGAGTTGGTGGCACGATTCATTTGATTATCGACAATCAAATTGGCTTCACGACGGCGCCAGAATATGCGCGATCATCGCAATATTGCAGCGATGTCGCCAAGACCGTGCAGGCACCGATTTTTCATGTCAACGGTGATGACCCAGAGGCATGCGTGCGAGTTGCGCAATTGGCTTTCGAGTATCGACAAGAGTTTCACAAAGATGTCGTGATCGACATGATTTGTTATCGCCGCTATGGGCACAACGAAGGTGATGATCCGAGTTACACACAGCCGTTGATGTACAAGGCGATCGCCGACCGTCGTAGTGTGCGCAAACTATACGTTGAAACTCTCGTCAGGCGTGGCGACATCACCGTCGAGCAAGCTGAAGTTTCGCTTAGTGATTATCAAGCCAAGTTGCAAGATGCGCTAGAGCAAACTCGCGCCAAACCAAATGAGAAAGTCATCGCTGCAAAACCACCGGCGCCGCAGGGAGTTCTGCCACATCTTGTTACCGCCGTGAATCGAGAAATAATCAATCGTGTGCTGACGCAATTGACTTCGTATCCAAAAGATTTCATGGTTCACCCAAAACTTTTGAGGCAGTTCGAGACGCGCGACGATCTCATTGCAAAAAATAATGATGTCGACTGGGCAACGGCTGAAGCTTTGGCGATCGGCAGTTTGTTGCTCGAGGGCACTTCGGTGCGTCTCGCTGGGCAAGACACACGACGGGGCACATTTAGCCATCGTCACTCGACACTGATCGACTATTTGAATGAGAATCGTTGGGTCCCGCTTGCCGAGATGCCTGAGGCGACGGGTCGATTCTGGGTGTATGACTCTTTGTTGAGCGAATACGCGGCACTCGGTTTTGAATACGGCTACGCGCACGCAAACCAAAAAGCGCTTGTGATGTGGGAAGCACAATTTGGTGACTTTGTCAACGGCGCACAAATTGTTATTGACCAGTATTTGGTGGCAGCCGAAGACAAATGGCAGCAGCACAACGGGTTGGTGTTGTTGTTGCCTCACGGCTACGAAGGTCAGGGCCCTGAGCACTCGTCGGCGCGAATCGAACGTTTCTTACAATTGTGCGCCGAAGACAATATTCAAGTTTGCAACCCGACGACTTCCGCGCAGTATTTTCATTTATTGCGACGCCAAGTAAAGCGCGATGTAATGCGGCCATTAGTTGTAATTGCCCCGAAACAACCACTTCGAATGAAAGAAAGCCGATCATTGATCGAAAGTTTGACAACCGGCAGCTTCAATGAAGTGATTGACGACCCGTTCGTAACTTCGCCCGGTGAAGTCACCCGAGTTGTGTTGTGCAGCGGCAAAGTCGCATGGGATGCAATTTCTGAGCGCGATAAGCGCGGTGCAAAAGTTGCGGTTGTTCGCGTTGAACAGTTGTATCCGTTTCCGATTGATCAGATTCGCACGGCAATCTCTAGATACACAAATGCCAAAGAACTTGTGTGGCTTCAAGAAGAGCCAGAAAACATGGGACCGAGATATTTTGTTGACGATCGAATTTGGTCGCTGAAACAAGAGGGGTATTCGTTAAGTCATGTTGCGCGCGTCGAATCAGGTAGCCCTGCAACCGGGTCAAAGACGATTCATGACCAAGAACTCGCTGATTTGATGGAGCAAACGTTTTCTAACTAGTAACTTACTTAGCGTGATTGAATAGAGATGTGGTTAAACCGTTTTCTCACGTTGTAGTTGACGGTTCAAATATGGCGACCGAGGGGCGAACAGAGCCAAGCCTCAAGCAATTGAACGAGGCAGTTCTCTCATTTATAAAAGAGTTTCCAGACACGAAAATAACCGTCGTAGTTGATGCGACATTTGGTCATCGAGTGGATCGAAAAGAACGAGCAGAATTTGATGCAGCAATAAACAACAATGAACTCGTCGCACCGCCAGCGGGTGCAGTTGGTCGCGGCGATGGCTTTGTGTTGACAATCGCCGACAAAGTCAAGGCGAGCGTCTTATCCAATGACAGTTACCAAGAATTTCACGATCAATATAAATGGTTGTTCGATGAAGGTCGGTTGATCGGTGGCAAGCCCGTGCCGAATGTGGGTTGGGTTTTCATTCAGCGATTGCCAGTGCGCAAACAATCGGGCCGAGAAAGTGCCACAACTCTGCGACGAGCCAAGGCTGTTCGTGCGCCATCGCGTCCGATGCCGGTACCGAAAAACCCACCACCCACGACAAGAGTCGCAGCAACTTCGCCAAAGCCAGTCGCGCAAGGCAATAAGTCGAGTTCTGGTTCAAAGCCGCCACCAAAACTGAACGAACTAACGACATTTTTGAATTTCGTAGAGAAAAATCCAGTCGGCACGAAACTTAAAGGCATCGTTGAGAGTTATGCATCTCATGGTGTGTACATGAAAGTAGGCGAAGTGTTGGGATATCTGCCGATGCGGTTAATGGCCAACCCGGTTCCGCGAAGCGCGCGCGAACATGTCAAGCTCGGGGCTTCATTAAATCTTGTGATCGTTGGCTATACGCCGTCAAGACGAAGTGTTGAACTTTCGGTGTTCGGTGTTGAGCCAGCAACTACTCAGCGAACCGCTACCCGTGTAGCCGCGCCGCGACCTGTCGGACCAATTCGAACGGCGACCACTCGAATTGCACAAATTAAAAAAGCCAAGCGACAGCGCCAGAAGCCCAAGGCAGTTCAGAAGAAATCACCACACAAGAAACGCTGATAGCAACCAACTCAGAATAAGCAACGCAGGCGCAATTTTTAGTACGGTAATGGCGTGCTGATCGCGACATGGAACGTTAATTCGCTTAAAGCCCGCCTTGAGCGCGTGACCCAATGGGTAAGTGAAAATAAGCCCGATGTTTTGTGCATGCAAGAAACAAAAATGAAGAACGAGGTTTTTCCGACTGCAGTATTTTCTGAACTTGGCTACGAGTCTGCCCATTTTGGTCAAGGTCAATGGAATGGTGTGGCGATAATTTCGCGTGTGGGCTTGGATAATGTCATACCAAATTTCGCACCGACGATAGAGCCAGACGGCGAGGCTCGAATTATTTCTGCAACCTGTGGCGGAGTCAAAGTTGTCAGCGTCTATGTGCCTAACGGCAGAGCCCTAGATAATGATCATTACACCTACAAGCTTGAGTGGATGAAGAA
Source organism: Ferrithrix thermotolerans DSM 19514 (assembly GCA_945860575.1). GTDB lineage: Bacteria > Actinomycetota > Acidimicrobiia > Acidimicrobiales > Ilumatobacteraceae > BACL27. The sequence continues at coordinate 1,433 of CAMAQQ010000053.1, read as the reverse complement.
GTTGACACAACACGCAACAAAAATCGCCAAGCCGACTGAAGACTTGGTGATCGGTGGCGACTTTAATATTGCGCCAACTGATGACGATGTTTGGGACGTGACCAAATTTGAAGGTGCGACTCATGTGAGCGCACCAGAGCGCAAAGCGTTTGCTTCGTTGTGCGAATGGGGATTGACCGATGTTTTTCGAGAATTGCACCCGGAGCCCAAAGTTTTCTCTTGGTGGGACTATCGCAACGGGAGTTTTCATAAAGGCGAAGGAATGCGAATCGACTTTTTGTTGGCGACGAAATCACTGGCAAAGCGCGTCAAGACTTCAGAGATTGACCGCAACGCGCGCAAGGGCGAGAAGCCGAGTGATCATGTGCCAGTGATGATGACAGTTGAAAAAAAATCGTAGTTTCGAAAACATGAGCATGTCTGAATCTGGCTTCACCAATGCCTTCAAGGGGTTTCATATTCGAACCGAAGAGCGCTCGCCAACCGATGAATTGCGAATACAAATAGCCGAAGAATTAAGGGTTGTGTTCGACGAGTTGTTGGCTACTTCAGCACCAGTCGAAGAACTCGAGCGAACTCGAGTGATTATCAGTCAAGCGGTTTCGCTTTTGAAGTCTCGACCTCATAGTCACGATTACGAGGGGCCAGCCGAAGGCTCATTGGCGCCGATGAATAGTTTTCTAGATCGCAGTCCGATAATTGGTGCAATTAATCCACTGTCTGTGCCTATGCGCATGGATATTGAAGGTGATGGGGGTAGCGATTCGACCGTTGTCGGGCATGCGACATTTCCGGCTGCTTATGAAGGGCCGCCAGGTTGCGTGCACGGGGGTTTTATCGCCGCATATTTCGACGAAGTTTTAGGAATGGCGCAATCGTTGAGTGGCAACCCTGGCATGACCGTGAACTTGACCATTGATTATCGGGCACCGACACCATTAAAACAACCAGTGATATTTCGAGGTCGAGTCGTTTCAATTGACGGTCGCAAGATCAGTGTCGCTGGAACTTTGCATCACGGAGAAACTTTGTGCGCTGAGGCTAAAGGTTTATTTGTGTCAATGCGTCCCGAAGTTTTTTCTCGACTTGTAGAAATTCGTCAGGCACAACAATCGAAATAACTGTTAGACGGTAACGCTGGCCTTAGCGATTATTGAAAGCAAGTCGGGTCCGATTTGTTTTGCGGTTATCTGACCAACAATTTTTCCCAGATCTTCGGTATTCGTGGGCTTTTGCTGTGCAATTAATTTGAGTTCATGATCTGCCAGAACGACACTTGGTAATTGCCTGATCACACGCGCACGATTACTGCGCCAATCTTTAAGTTGTTCTTCGAGTGATGCAACTCGCGTTTTTTTAACTACTCGCGAGGTGCGATTTGATATTTCAAACGGATCAACTACTGGTGCTGCATCAAAAATTTCTGCGACAAG
>CAMAQQ010000052.1 GCA_945860575.1 Ferrithrix thermotolerans DSM 19514 | reverse complement strand
TGTCGCACATCAAACGCTGGTTCGAGTGAGTTTCAATCGCTCGTAGTTGACGGCGAGCCGTTGTATTTGCGAGTTGCGCGAACGGCAGTTGAGACTTGGCGCACAATCGGCGAATGTGCGCTAGTCGTAGGCGCGACATTTCCTGATGAACTGGCCCGAGTGAGAGCGATCGTTGGCGAGATGCCGATTCTCGTGCCAGGTATCGGTGCCCAAGGCGGCGATATCGCGTCTGTGGTCAATGCTGGTCGCGATACGAGTGGTCGCGGATTAATTATTAATTCGTCCCGTGCAATTCTTTATGCGGATAGTTCAAAGTCGTTTGCTGAATCTGCGCGCAAAGTTGCAATTGAGACTCGCGATGAGATCAATCTCACTCGTGTGGCTAATTAATATTTCTGGCTAATTTTGCTAGCTAGTTTTGCAAATTAATAGCGTGGATTGATGATTTCTTCAAGAATTACTTGATAGTTAGGCTTGCCGTCTGTGCGTGAAGTCAAATATTTTTGCTTATAAGACTCATACTTATCGTGATCTATTGCTAGAGCCTCTTTAATTTCTTGCTCTGTGTACTCACGGTCAATATTAAAAATCGTTGCCCCAGTGGCTAACGAAAAATTCTGGATGAATGATCGCTTGCGTGGATCGATGCCCGCATCAATAAGATCGGACCAGATCAATATCAAAGGCTTGTTGTAACTGATCGCATAACTGATTGCTGTGCTATTGGTGGCGATTACTAATTCTCGAGCAGCAACCATTGAAGCAGTCTGCCCACTCAGAGTTACTCGATCGTCAAACAACGCTCGGTGATCTCGACCTAGGTGCTTCGGATGCACTGCAATATCAACTTTTATATTAAGCGAATCTTCAACCTGTGAAAAAAACTTTGATAAATTCGGGTACCAATTTTCTGGCAAAATCTTTTCTGATCTTCCTGAAAGCAACTCATCTCGAGGAAACCCAGGAAACCCCGTATCAAGATACACAGCCGCGTTTTCCTCTATTACTTCGTCTTGATTCGTCCGTAAAAATTGAGAAAAGTCGGATGAATTTGCAGAAATAATCCTGGATGTTCGTGGAAAATCTCTTTTAATCAACCTTGTAGATTCAGCACCGCCACTAACTACGAGTTTTGGTAAACATGAGCGCAATAAATTCCTCCGTCCAACATGGTAAATAATTTTCGCGTACTTAAATAATGCTCCAAATTTATGCTGATCGGATGAACTTGGCACTACCGCGCCACCAACAACGAACCCTACAACTAACGACTTTGATCGACTCATCGTGCGACACACACGAATTAATTGAAAATTGGTCGGCTTAATATGCGAAAATACAATTGCATCTTTTGAAATCTTCTTATATTCACGGCGCCAATCTTTGAGCGACGAGAATCTAGTTACATCCGTCGACTCAGATTGATTTGCATAGGCCGCAGAAAACTCTGGTGTGAGCGCGTCAATCAACTCATGAACATGCACTTCTAGATGCTCAGATAAAAACTCAAGTTCAAATCTTTGCCAATCAAAATCTCTAAACCGATATGGCCAAACAACAATTAGTTTCCGCTTGTCGCTCACGCTGTTGGTTTGACCTGACCTAATGGCTTACCAAACACGGGAACTTCCATGTAGTCATTGAAAGATTTGAACATCAAGAGCGATTCCGAAGTGTCAAGCACTTTCACTTGCTCCCACATCTTGCCCTCATGCCAAGACCCCGCAAAATGTAAAAAATAATTAGTAAATAGACTTGCCTCAATACAAGTCTTCATCAGATTCAAATTGCCCTGATATTCGTGATAAAGGAACGGATACTTACAGGCCATCTCATATGTCCACATGGCCTGAAACCGGTAATCCATCCATTGAACGAGATTATTTGACTGAACAAAATGATTTAAAAATATTTGCTCGCCGCCACCGTCTTTTTCCATTACATCTTTTGAAAAACTTTTATAGTATTTTTCTAACAATTCACTATGAGTCTTAGTGTTGTAGACGAAGACCCCGGTGCACGCTTCATCAGCCTGCGGATCGAGACCTGCCATCTCGTATAGCCCTTCAATTGAAACAAACAGGCTTGAATCCAACGGATATTTCGAGTCATAATAGCGATTTCGCAAAAATGCCATACGACGAATCGCTCCAAGGTATGGGTAGGCCAGTTCTTTACGCAAAGAAACAAGCCCGACTTTCGCCTCTTGTCTCGAGCTAAAAATGTTCGGCGCGAGCGGACTAATCAGAATGTCAGTATCCAAACAGCAGACATTGTTCACTTTGACTGCTGCGTTGTTAAGTGCTTCGCCGATCAAGAATTTCTGCCAGTAAGGGTTTTTCCAGTCTGGGTGGGTTTGGTCGACCAGATGGTCATCAAACAGGATCAGGCCGAGGTCGTGGCGCTTGCAATACATCTCCCATGTATGAAACGCGTACTTCATAAATGGCTCGAGATATGCGTCACCAATCGCGATCGTTGCGAGCACATTGCCAGACTTACCCGGCTGAATCAATACCTTCAGAACGCACCTCGACCCAAAACATCAACCCCACTAAAAAGTGGCTTAAGGAAGTTTAGCGTTATAGGCGAAATACCAAGGGCGACGCTGTCGGCGAAATCATTTGACCTAGCGACAGGCGATACCCTGACGGCGTAAACACTTCAGGAGGTTGAGATATGACGCATCTATTTTTGAGTGACGAGTGGATGTTGGCTGCCCGCGAAATTCGATCGCGATATCAAGACGAGACGATGAAGGTGCCAGTTGGCGTGCGGATGAATCAAATAATCACAGGAGTGCCATTTGGTGAGGGCACCGTGAAAACTTATACAGACACATCAACAGGAGTGCTGGACATTGATCTCGGACATCTTGAAAGTGCAGATGTCACGGTAACTACCGATTATGTAACCGCCAGAAATATTTTTGTTGAGCAAGATCCGAATTTTACGATGCAGGCTTTTATGTCCGGCAAAATCAAAGTTGAAGGTGACATGCTGAAAATGATGGCACTTCAAGGATCGATGCCACAAAACGAAATTGCTAAAACAATCGCAGAAGAGATTAAATCAATTACAAAATAGTTTTTATTGCCGAGAAATTTTCTGCGTTGACCTCACTGCGCTCGACGTAAAAATGCCGATGCCACTACTAATCGCCCCCGCGAGCAATGCATTAGAAAAACTCTTAATGATTCCATAACCGATCGTGGCTTCGTGTACGCCGATCATAACTGCGGCGCCTAATACGGCTCCAAGTTGATTAAGAAGTTGTTGCATCGCACTTGCAACTCCGAGATCGTGGTCTTCGACTGAGTTTGCCAAGAGTGCAGTTAATGCAGGTGCAGAAACTCCGAGCCCAACACCAGAGAGGGATAATCCAAAAGCAATCATTAAATCAGAAGACCCGAGACTGACCTGCGAGAGAATCAACATCGACATCAACACAGCACTTGCGCCAATTACGCCCGCATTGCGTTCACCGATTCGCGATGAGATGTGTCCCGAAAATGGGGCGACGAGCGAAAACACCAACGGTCGCGCGATAATTAGCCAACCGATATGCGTTGTTGAAAAACCAAGCCCAGTTTCAAGCAACTGCGGCACAATCATAAAACCGCCCATGTAGGCAAAGTTTGTTAGAGCAAGACTCACCACCGGAAATGCAACATTGCGCGTGCGAAACCATTGAAGTGGCAACATCGGATCGCTTGCCGACTGCTCAGCGCGAACAAAAAAGTAAAGTGCTAAAACGCCGAGCAACGCGACGAGCAATGTTTGCATTGACCCAAAACCCCAAGTGGGCCCGCGATTGATTGCCAGCAAAATCAGTACTGATCCGATGCCGAGGAGCAATGCGCCCTTGACATCGAACTTGACATTTTTTCTTCGCTCTGTATCTCCGAGTAACCACAACGCAACAACACACCCGATCAAACACAACGGTGCTTGAATTAAAAAGATTGTTCGCCAACCAAAAATAGCGACTAATGGCACGCCCGCCACGACACCGAGCACTGGCGCACCAGCCGTTACAAAACTCCAGTAGCCAAGTGGACGAACCCTTTCGCTTGGGTCGAACATTCGATTGATGTAGGCCATCGCCGCCGGACCAAGCGCTGAGCCGCCAGCCGCCGACAGAGTGCGAAACACAATCATTGAAGTTGCATCCCACGCAAAAGCGGTGCAGATCGCAAAGACTCCGGCGATAAACAAGCCTCCGACGAAAACTCGTTTGTGACCCCACAGGTCACCGATCTTTCCGAACGCGGGGCCGACAACACCGAATGCAAGCATCGGTGCAGTGATTGCCCAACTGATTATTGATGTCGTGCTATTGAGATCATCTGCAACAGTCTTGAGTGATACGACCAACAATGTGATCATAAAACTCACCGTGAACACGCAACTCAGCAATACTGCCAGAGTCGCCTTGCGCCGCGAAACACCGACAGTTTGAACAATTTTTTGTCGCAGCAATAGCGACCACGGAACCACCGAAACTTCATCGACGCCGCCAGCATCAAGAACAGTTAAATCTCTAGATATATCTCTAGCCGTATCTCTTGCGATATCGTCGGCAAAATTTCTCTGACGGTTATTCACTTCTGACTTCTTCAATTTCAAGGAAACACCATGTCAATAACAGATCCTCGTGGTACCTCGTCACCGTTGTTGATGGCAACACCTTTGACCGAGGCACTCTTCATTCGATATGACTTGCGACCAGTTACTTCGCCGACAACAAAACCGGCTGCTACAAGGCGCTTCTCGGCGTCATTGAAATTAATCCCGACGATGTTCGGCATCTCAACGAAATCTGGACCCAACGAAATTGCGTAACTAAGTGTTCCACCACGCGGAAGCCTTTCGTCGGGTGGTGGCGACTGGGCGCCGATCAGACCGATTGCTACATCATTATTGAATGCGTCCGGAGTTACTGCCAATACCAGCCCAAGTTCAGTCGCCTTCGTAGTCGCATCGGCGAGGCTCAATCCAACTATCAGCGGTACAACTCGCAACGCAGGCCCATTTGAAATTGTCAAGTTGATTGCCGTTCCCTTAAGAACTTCATCACCAGCGACCAACGAAGGTTGTTTGGCAACCGACCACGAAATTACGCTGCCAACTGGCGTCGTCTCACTCGAGTCTTCGCTCGTCGAAACAACTAAACCTTGCGCCACTATTTTTTCAACCGCCGCTTCTTTCGTTTGACCTGTGACATCAATCAGAATCCCGAGTGGTGGGCCTTCTGAAACAACAAGAATGATTGTTGCACCCTCTTTTAGACCCACCCCGGTGGCTGGCTCGGTGCGGATTACATGACCGAATTCAACATCATTAGTTCTTTCTGCTTGAATCAGCAACTCCCAGCCGAACTCTGCAATTTTATTTCGTGCCTGCGATTCTGCGAGACCATTTAATTCTGGGACAGCGTATGAAGTCTTAGTTAGAGTTTGAAATGCAATCGATGAGACCACCATTAAAGCTACGGCTGCCACCACAATCCAAAGTCTCGTCAGCCTTCGGCGAGCTTGGGGTGACTCAATGACTGCCTGTTCTTCGATGATGTCGGCAATCTTTGGTTGAGATTCGACAACTTGAATCTCCTGTGTTTTTCTTGCAGGCGTAATTGGATTAGGTCGCGTGATCACATCTTCAAAGCGCTTCGAAGCAATTGTGTCGATCGGTTGGGGGCGGGGCATTTTGCCAGCAATTTGAGTTAATGCTTGACCAAACTCAAATGCAGTACCTCGCTCTTGAGCAACTGGACGACCAGCACGTTCAATCGGTGCCGCAAGTGGACCCATGTCTCCCGAAACTGGCAGTAGTTTGTCGACTCGGTTTGCCAGTGTGATCGCAACTGATTCTGCGGCAAACGGAACTTCACCGGTCATTGTCTCAATCAAAGTAATCGCCAGCGAATAGATATCCGTCTGTGCATCGGGTGCCGAACCTTGCCCAATTTCAGGTGCCGCATAACGTGCTTGTTCAATGCTCATTTTCGATGCTGAGAAATTTTTCTTTACTCCTAACCCAGTTAAGCGAATTCTCGCATTGTCATCAAAAATTAAGTTTGCTGGTCGCACATCACCGTGAACTAAACCATTTTTATGCACATGATTCAAGGCGCGACAAACATCAAGACCAACCATTAGTGCCTGCGATGGTGACAACCGTCGACCACGGTCCAGATATTCGCGTAATGATCCTTGTCCAAAAAGTTGCGTCACGCTAAAAACAATCCGCACATCGTCAATCACCGCATCGCCCCAGTCGTCGGCCGAAACTATTGATGGATGTGCAATTGCGAAAAGCTGTTGCATCGAAGACTTAAAAGATGCCAGAGCAGCATTTTCGTCGGTAATTCCGGCTCCCCTGTCAAATAGTGAACTAATCATCATCAAACGCACAGCCACGGTTTTGCGTTGATGAGTATCCTGTGCCTCAAATACGGGTGCAGATGCAGTGCCTTCACTGCGTAATTTTTCGATACGGTACCGCCCGACCAGGACATGACCAATTACTGCATTTAACGAAACCACCGACATTAAAACTACTGCCGATTTGCGCCTAACAATGTTTTATATGAGTTTCTCGGCGAGAATAGAGATGTGACAGACAACTCTATGGATTCAACAAAGTTCAAGAAACAACGGCAAGCCTTTAATCTTCAGCGCCTGATTACAAGCATCGGAGTTGCCGTCGGATTGACAATGATTTTTTTTGGTTTTCGAGTTTCGCAAACAGGCCGAGATGAATCTGGCTTGCCTGATGTAATCGAGCGAATGTCTCCGGCAAACGGTGATCGTGTACTGCGGCAATCACAGATAATCGTCGACTTTGTCGAAGGTTATGAATCAGTTTTATTTATTGACGGTGTTGAACTACCGACGACGAGACTTGATGAACTTACTTCATCTGGTCAGCAGGCAACACCTGGTGCACAAGTCGAGTTGCCGGCCACCGCAGTTTTTGATCCGGGTAATTTTATTATTAGTTTTCAGCCCCAAGTTGGTGCCGTAATTGAATCATTTACTCAAGGTGAACACGAAGGCAAAGTTAGATACTGGCGCATCAAAGATGGTCGTGAGAAATCTCGTGTCTACATCTGGAAATTTGATACTGATTAAAACTAAATCAGGAATTCTTAAACTGGAAGCTCACCAGTCTCGAGCAACACCAAAAAACCAGCCGAGTCAATGATCGGAATTTTCAGCGATTCGGCTTTTGTGAGTTTGCTTGCACCTGGTTCGTCACCAACGACGAGCGCAAATGTTTTCGCACTCACACTGCCGGGGCTCTTCCCCCCTCTACTCGTAATTGCCTCTTGAGCGCCCTCACGGCTGAAACCTTCGACAGTTCCGGTTACGACCACGGCTTTTCCAACTAAATTCTGTGGTGCATTGCTTACTACTACATTGCCAAATTCGACACCAGCAATTCTGAACTTTTTAACGATCGCTTGATGAGACTTATCTTTGAACCACTTGGTGATTGAGTTAGCAATTACATCACCTAGTCCGTCAATTTCACTTAACTGCTCGGGGGTCGCGGCGATTATTGCATCAAGTGAGCCGAAACGGCGTGCGAGCGACTCGGATGCTGCTGGCCCCAAGTTCTTTATGCCAAGCCCTACGAGAAGTTTGTTCAGGGGTCTTGTCTTTGAATTATTGATTGCGGTTAACAGATTGGTCGCACTTAATTCAGCGAAACCGTCGAGTTGAAGCAACTTTTCAATAGTCAGCGAATACAAATCACCGATATCAGCAACAAAGTTCTTGTCTGATAGCGCAAAAACTGTTTTCTCGCCGAGACCCTCGATGTCCATTGCGCCGCGCGAAGCGAAATGGATAATTCGTTGATCGCGTTGAAACGGACAATCTGGTTCTATGCAACGAGTATCTGACTCGCCTTCAAGTTGTACAAATGTTGACTTCAGATCGCACACACAAGTAGTTGGAAACTTCCACGG
>CAMAQQ010000051.1 GCA_945860575.1 Ferrithrix thermotolerans DSM 19514 | reverse complement strand
ATTTTCAAGACGACCTTCGAGGCATGGGATCATCAACATCGGTGCGCGATGCATCTCTTCGGCCAGGTACATCGCTGAGTCGCGAACTTTTGGCATTTGATCGATTCTCAGGTCACCTTCGGCAAATTTGCGACCAGGCAAACTGGCATAAATCTTGAAGTTTTCTTTGTAAATATCGGCAAGTGCCTTGCGCTTGGTTGCGTCCTCAACGACAATCCAGTGCCAGCCTTGAGAATTTCCGCCAGTTGGGGATTGCAACGCCAAGTTCAGACATTCTTCAACTACTTCGCGTTCAACTGGTCGGTCAAAGTCGAGGCGCTTGCGCACGCTGCGTGTTGTGGTTAGAACTTCGTCTATTGTCAGGTCAAGTTTCATATATCTGTGTTTACCATGTTGCAATGAAGATTTGAGACTCGGACAAAGTTAAATTGGGAGTCGTCAATAGATGTCGCTAAAAATGTGTCTAAAGGAATAGTGATGACTGTGAACCAGGGCAAAAACTACAACGATCGAGTCACCGTTGAGATCAGCGACGGCATTGCCGATGTGCGCCTCGATCGCGCCGATAAGCGCAATGCACTAGATCCAGCGATGTTCGACGCGATTGCAAAAGCAGGAAGAGACCTCGTGACGAATCGAGAAATTCGCGCGGTTGTGTTGTCTGGTAGTGGCAATTCGTTTTGTGCAGGTCTTGATTTTGGAAGTTTTCAGGCGATGGCCGACCGTGGGTCGGCGAACGATGGCGCGAAAAATAGTTCGAGCGAGAACTCTGGCGAAAATGCGGGGGTGATGCAACCTGGCGCAATCACTCACATGGCTCAGCAAATTTGTTGGGTGTGGCAAGAGGTTCCGGTGCCAGTTGTCGCGGCCTTGCAAGGTCACGCACTTGGTGGCGGCATGCAGTTGGCACTCGGCGCCGACATTCGGGTCGCACACGCTGAAACACAGTTTTCGATGCGCGAAGTTCACTGGGGACTTATCCCTGATATGACAGGAACTTTGATGTTGTCGCGACTTGTGCGCGACGATGTTGCTAAAGATTTGGTTTTTAGCGCACGTGTGATCTTGGGCACCGAAGCACATCAACTAGGTGTAGTTACACGATTGAGCGACAAGCCACTTGAAACAGCGATGCAGATCGCCCGCGAAATTGCCGAGCGCAGCCCAGATGCGGTGCGTGGCGCCAAGGCGTTAATCAACCGTCTGTCTAACGATGGTGCCGCTGAACACTTTGCCGAAGAGCGAAGGATTATTCATTCGCTAATCGGCAAACCGAATCAAGTCGAAGCAGTGATGTCTAACTTTGAAAAAAGGCCGGCGAAATTTGTGCCGCCAACTGTCTAGACTTTAAACCTCGGGCCAGCGTCGTCTCGTTTTTTCAGCCAATTGGTGGCTGAACTCAAACTTTAAGAGGCGACAACTTTGCAAGACACACCACAAGCGATAGGTCTTTACGACCCACGATTTGAGCATGACGCATGTGGCGTTTCGTTCGTGGTTGACATGCATGGTCGGGCGAGCCATGAGATCGTTGCAACAGGTCTTGGTGCGTTGTGCAGCATGGAGCATCGCGGTGCCACTGGTGCCGAAACCCAGACTGGTGATGGCGCAGGAATCTTGCTGCAGATTCCACATAAGTTTTTTAGTGCCATCACGGATTTTGCATTGCCAAGTGTCGGCAGCTATGGAGTTGGGCTGGCGTTTTTGCCACGCAACGAAGAACTTGCAATCAAGGCACAAGCACGAATCGAAGCGATCGTGGGAGAACAGAATTTGCGCACGCTTGGATGGCGAAGTGTGCCTGTTGACCCGAGTTGTCTCGGCGCAAGTGCCTTGCGTGTGATGCCGACTTTCATGCAGTTTTTTGTCGATGACCCAAGTGGTACGAAATTGATCGATCTTGATCGCAGACTTTTCATTTTGCGCAAACGCATTGAGCATGAATTGACAGAAGAGATCAAGACTTATTTTCCGTCGTTGTCTTCGCGCACGCTCATATATAAGGGGATGTTGACGACGCCAGAACTGCAAATGTTTTTCACAGACTTGAGCGATGAGCGAGTTGAGTCTGCGTTGGTTCTAGTGCATAGTCGATTTTCGACGAATACATTTCCGTCCTGGCCGTTGGCGCACCCGTACAGATTTATAGCTCACAACGGCGAGATCAATACCGTTCAGGGAAACAGAAACTGGATGCGGACGCGAGAATCGTTGTTGGCGACAGAATTGATCCCTGATTTAGAAAGAGCATTTCCGATTTGCACGGTTGGCGGTTCTGACTCGGCAAGTTTCGATGAAGTTTTAGAGTTATTGCATCTGTCGGGAAGAAGTTTGCCGCACGCAATGTTGATGATGATTCCTGAAGCGTGGGAGAACTCGACGACAATGTCTGAGACGAAACGCGCTTTTTATCGATACCACGGTTCGTTAATGGAGCCATGGGACGGACCGGCGAGTGTTGCATTCACTGATGGCACTGTGATCGGTGCTGTACTAGATCGCAACGGATTGCGGCCAAGTCGCTATTGGGTCACTGACGACGATCTAGTAATTATGGCCAGCGAAGTTGGCGTAGTAAATGTTGACCCCGCGAAAATCATGAAAAAAGGTCGCCTGCAGCCAGGAAAGATGCTGTTGGTTGACACATCGCAAGGGCGAATAATTAGCGATGAAGAAATTAAAGAGTCTTTGGCGGCGCAGGCACCATATGCGCAATGGCTTGCCGACGGTCAAGTTGAACTTAAAAATCTTGCCGATCGAGAACACATTGTTTTTAGTCACGACAGTGTGTTGCGACGCCAGCAAGTGTTCGGCTATTCACACGAAGAATTAAAATTGATAGTCGCTCCGACTGCAATGACAGGCACAGAGCCGATCGGGTCAATGGGCACCGACACGCCAATTGCAGTGTTGTCGACTCGTCCAAGACTTTTGTTTGATTATTTCTCGCAAATGTTTGCTCAGGTGACGAATCCACCGCTCGACGCCATTCGCGAGGAGATTGTCACTTCCGTGGGTTCAACTTGTGGGCCAGAGAGCAACCTGTTGTCGGCAACCGGTGAAAACTGCAAGCAACTTGTTCTGCCGTTTCCGATTATTGATAATGATGAACTTGCGAAAATTATTCAGATCAACGACGACAACTCGTTTGATCATCTCAAATCTAAAGTAGTCAGCGGTTTGTACCGTGTTGCGGGTGGCGCCCCGGCGATGCGCGAGGCGCTGGATCAAATTTGTCAAAAAGTTACCAATGGGATCGACGATGGGGCTCGAATCATCGTTTTGTCTGATCGAAATAGTGATGATGTTTTTGCGCCGATCCCGTCATTGTTGTTGACAAGTGCCGTGCATCATCATCTCATTCGAGAAAAGAAACGCACGAAAGTTGGATTGATTGTCGAGTCTGGAGATGCACGAGAAGTTCATCACATGGCACTTTTGATTGGATATGGCGCGGGCGCCATCAACCCGTATCTTGCGTTCGAATCAATTGAAGACATGGTGATTGCCAATGACGGCGTTGGCATGTTTGGTCTCGGTAATTCGGATGTCAAAACGGCGATAAAAAATTACATCAAAGCGTCAGGCAAAGGTGTTTTGAAGGTGATGTCGAAGATGGGTGTCTCAACTGTTGCGTCATACACGGGTGCACAGATTTTTGAAGCAATCGGGTTATCGCGCGAAGTTGTCGACGAATTCTTTACAGGCACGGTTTCGCGACTCGGCGGAATCTCACTTGACGAAATTGCGCAAGAAGTCGCCGCCCGTCACGCCGTTGCTCACCCATTGCGACCAGATCAACGACGACACCGTCAACTTGAATTAGGTGGCGAGTATCAATGGCGTCGCGAAGGCGAACATCACTTGTTTAATCCTGAAACAGTTTTTCGGCTGCAGCATGCAACTCGCTCGGGTCGCTACGACATTTTTAAGCAATACACAAAATCAGTTGACGATCAGTCAAGAGTTTTGGCGACATTGCGTGGGTTATTTGAATTTGCCGAGACGCGTAAACCAATTTCAATTGATGAAGTCGAGCCAGTGAGTGAAATCGTAAAGAGATTTTCGACTGGTGCGATGAGTTACGGGTCGATTTCTGCCGAAGCACATGAGACGCTGGCAATCGCAATGAACCGAATCGGTGGCAAGAGCAACACCGGTGAAGGTGGCGAAGATTCGGAACGCAATCAGCCGATGCCAAATGGTGACTCAAAGCGTTCAGCGATCAAGCAAGTCGCCTCGGCAAGATTTGGCGTGACTAGCGAGTACTTAGTTAATGCAGATGATTTGCAGATCAAGATGGCACAAGGCGCCAAGCCGGGCGAGGGTGGCCAATTGCCGGCGCACAAGGTTTATCCGTGGATTGCAAAGACTCGGTATTCGACTCCAGGTGTCGGGTTAATTAGTCCGCCGCCACACCACGACATTTATTCAATTGAGGATCTCAAACAATTGATCCACGATTTAAAAAATTCAAACCCATTGGCGCGAGTTCATGTGAAACTTGTGGCAGAAGTTGGCGTTGGCACTGTTGCCGCAGGCGTAGCCAAAGCAAAAGCAGATGTGGTTCTAATTTCTGGCCACGACGGAGGCACTGGTGCATCGCCACTGACTTCGCTAAAACATGCGGGCGCACCCTGGGAGTTGGGTTTGGCTGAGACGCAACAAACACTGATGCTCAACGGCTTGCGCGACCGCATTGTTGTGCAGACCGATGGGCAAATGAAAACCGGTCGCGATGTGATTATTGCAGCACTGCTTGGCGCCGAAGAGTTTGGTTTTGCGACGGCACCATTAGTTGTCAGTGGATGTGTGATGATGCGCGTTTGTCATCTCGACACTTGCCCAGTCGGTATTGCAACCCAGAACCCTGAACTACGAAAAAAGTTTTCAGGAAAGCCGGAATTCGTGACGAACTTTTTTGAATTTATTGCGACTGAAGTTCGTGAATATCTCGCGCAACTTGGCTTTCGTAGTTTGCAAGAGGCAGTCGGTCGCGTCGAGATGCTCAATGCCAAGCACGCAGTAGACCACTGGAAGGCTCGTGGGCTTGACATCTCACCAATTTTGGCAGTGCCGCAAAATCCTTACAATCAGACTCGGTATCACTCGACAACTCAGGATCACGGTTTATCTGGTGCGCTTGACAACGAACTGATCGTTAGATGCAAAAATGCACTCGAGAATTCTCAACCCGTGACAGTTGAGTATTCAATCAACAATACGAATCGCACGGTGGGCACGATGCTTGGTTACGAAGTGACGAAACGATTTGGTGAAATCGGCTTGCCTGATGCGACGATTTCTATTCGCTTCACTGGGTCCGCTGGTCAAAGTTTCGGAGCATTCATTCCAAAAGGTATTGAGTTGCGATTAGAGGGCGATGCCAATGATTATTTGGGCAAAGGTCTTTCGGGAGGTCGTATTATTTTGCGCCCCGACAAGCGCGCCAAGTTTGTCGCCCACGAAAATGTCATTGCAGGAAACGTGATTGGATATGGCGCAACGAGCGGTGAGATCTTCATCGCAGGTGTTGTTGGCGAGCGATTCTGTGTACGAAACTCTGGCGCGACTGCAGTTGTCGAAGGCTTAGGCGATCATGGTTGCGAATACATGACTGGTGGACGAGTAGTAGTTCTAGGTACAACGGGTCGCAATTTCGCTGCTGGTATGTCTGGCGGTATTGCTTATGTTTACGACATTGACGGCGAATTTCAATCCCGAGTCAACACTGAACTTGTGGATGTCGTTGGTCTTGGTGATCAAGAATCAGTTTGGTTAGAGCAAATAATTAGGCGCCATCATGAACTAACCAACTCGGTGCGCGCTGGCGATGTTCTTGCGAATTGGCAAGATGCAAGGACAAAAATTCGCAAAGTCTTGCCGCGTGATTACGCCCGAGTTATTGCAGAAATTGAAAGAGCAAAATTAGAGAAAGTCGCGGTAACTGCAAATGGGTGAACCGACCGGATTTCTTCAGTGGGATCGCGCGACCCCGCAGCGCAGGCGCATCGAAGTGCGCGTCCAAGACTGGCAAGAGGTGTACGAGAAGTTTCCTGACCAAGACTTAAAGCATCAGGCTGGTAGATGTATGGATTGCGGCATTCCATTCTGCAATAACGGCTGTCCGCTGGGCAATTTGATTCCAGATTGGAACGATCTCGTTTATCGCGGGCATTGGAAAGATGCTGTTGAAAGATTGCATGCCACAAATAATTTTCCAGAATTTACTGGGCGGTTATGCCCAGCGCCGTGTGAATCGGCATGCGTTCTGGCGATTAATTCTGATGCAGTGACAATCAAACAAGTCGAAGTTGAAATCATTGATCGCGCTTGGAGCGAAGGTTGGGTTAATCCGCAAATGCCCTCGAAGAAAACAGGCAAACGCGTCGTTGTGATTGGGTCCGGCCCGGCGGGTCTGGCGTGCGCACAACAACTCACTCGAGTCGGCCACGATGTCGTTGTTCTTGAACGCGCCGATCGAATCGGGGGATTGCTGCGCTATGGCATCCCAGAATTCAAAATGGAGAAGCATCACATTGAACGGCGAATCGATCAGATGCGAAGCGAGGGAACTGTGTTTCGCACCAACGCAGTTGTCGGTGAGAATGTCGATATTGATGTGCTGGTTGCTTCAAATGACGCCGTGGTTTTGGCTTGTGGTGCGACAGCGTGGCGTGATTTGCCCGTTGCAGGTCGCAATCTCAACAATATTTATCAAGCCATGGAGTATTTGCCGCCAGCAAATAAGGTTCAGCAAGGAGATATCCCAGATTCACCGATTTCGGCAACTGGTAAACATGTCGTGATCATCGGCGGTGGCGATACGGGTGCCGATTGTTTGGGCACCGCACATCGACAAGGGGCTGCATCGGTAACTCAACTTGAGATTTTGCCGCAGCCTCCTGTGACCCGTGCTAATGCGAATCCATGGCCGCAATGGAGTTTTGTTTATCGAACATCCTCGGCCCACGAAGAAGGTGGCGAGAGATTGTTCTCAGTGACCACGGATCGATTTTTGGGTGATGAAAAAAATAATGTGCGTGCCTTGGTGATCTGCGAGGTCAAGTCAGAGTCAGGATCGTTCGTGAAGATAGATGGCACCGAGCGTGAGTTGCCTGCTGATCTCGTGCTCCTGGCTTTGGGTTTCGTTGGTCCAGAAAAATCTTCATGGATAGACCAACTCGAATTGCAGTTTGATCCGCGTGGAAACATTGTTCGCAACGACGACTACATGTCGAGCACTAAAGGTGTGTTTGTGGCAGGCGATATGGGTCGCGGACAAAGTTTGATCGTTTGGGCGATTGCCGAAGGGCGCGCCGCGGCTGCAGCAGTCGATCGATATTTGATGGGCTCAACTGATTTGCCTGTGCCGGTTGTCGCGTCGGCGAAACCTTTAAATTAGGGCTTTTTAAAAAGTCAATAACTTGTGTTCACGCGCAGGATGCGATAAATCGTTTACTATAAAGAGACATGTTGAATCACAAATTTAAAACGGTGTTCGCTTATTTGGTTGCGACTGCGTTTGTGCTTGCATCTTGTGGTGTTGATGTAACTGGAACAGCGACGACGGTTGTGCCGGTTGGGCCAACAGATTTCGCGACTATCCCGCCCGTGCAATCAACTTTGCCAGTCACAACCACAAGTTTGCCCCCGGGTGCTGTCGGAGTCGAGCAGGAGTACATCGTGCAAGCCGGCGACTCGCCAAATCTGGTCGCCAACTTATTCGGCATTACCTTGACCGAATTGCTCGCTTGGAACGGGTTAATTTCTGCGTCGCAGTTTCCATACGCAGGTCGAAAACTCAAGATCCCCCCATCAGCCCAGGTTGTTTCAACGAACGTACAACAGACTGTTGTTGCTAATCAGGTTGGCAAACCAGGTTGCGGAAATCGTCCAGCGGGAACTTACGAGGTTGCACAAGGTGATTTCTTGTTCGGCATCATCAAAAAATTCTGCATCTCGATGGCTGCACTCGTAAGAGCAAATAACTGGTCGAGTATTGATGTGCTGCTTTATCC
>CAMAQQ010000050.1 GCA_945860575.1 Ferrithrix thermotolerans DSM 19514 | reverse complement strand
AGCGGTCTTGGCCGGCGCACGAGATAAATCTGATTCGTGGTCGCGAGTTGTAGCCGTGTTTCAACCGAATCGTTTTAATCGAATGTCGGTGATTTCGCATCTCTACGCCGATTCATTCATAGGTGCTGATCTGGTGGTTGTCACAGACATTTATGCTTCGGGTACATCTAAAATTACTGGCGTGACAGGCGAGTTGGTTGTTGACGCAATTCGAACAGCTCATCCAAATCTCAAAGTGGTGTACCAACCACAACGCGGTGATCTCATAGAATTTCTAAATGGTGAGCTCAAATCTGGAGATCTTTGTATTTCAATGGGGTGTGGCGATATTGCCACGCTTCCGTCTGAACTGATTTCGCGAAAGTTGAAATAGCCAGTGATCACCGAAATCACACATGTCAGCGATAAAGACTTATTGCGTTTCGCCTCGCTGCTTGGCGATCGTGTAACCGATAACGAGCCACTTGCGCCGTATACGACCTACAGAGTTGGTGGCGCAGCGACGCTATTCATGCGAGTGTTGACCGTTGAAGATCTGTATTCGCTGTCGCGAGCACTATCTAAAGTCAAAGTTCCGGTAGTTGTGATTGGTCGCGGTAGCAACATGTTGGTCAGCGACCGTGGCTTTCGTGGCGTCGCCGTGACGCTTGGTCCATTTGCAGAATTGATAAATTTGCCGACAGTCGGTCAACCCCCAATTTTGATTGCTGGAGCGATGGCGCCCCTACCTGTATTGGCAAGACAGAGCGTCCATCACGGCTTGACCGGTCTGGAGTGGGCGGTTGGTGTGCCAGGTTCTATCGGTGGGGCGGTGCGAATGAATGCTGGCGGTCATGGCGCCGACATGATTGCGTCATTGCTCAGTGTGCGAATGTTTCACCTTGAGCGTGGAATAGAAGCAAACGTCTCGGCCGCTGATTTAGGTTTGCGATTTCGCGGATCAGATTTAACCGACAATCATGTCGTATTGTCAGCGACTCTGCGTCTGAGTTGGGGTGACACGATTCTTGGTCAGGCAAGATTGTCTGAGATCGTAAAGTGGCGCCGCGAAAATCAACCTGGCGGTCAAAATGCAGGTTCGGTTTTTGTAAATCCAGTAGCGGGGGTTAAATCTGCAGGTGAATTGATTGACGAACTCGGATTGCGTGGATACCGAGTTCGTTCGGCGTGTGTCTCTGAAAAGCACGCGAACTTTATTCAGTCTGATGAAGGCGGAAGCGCAGACGATGTCGTCGAATTAATGACTTTCGTTCGCGCCCGTGTCAACGAGGCACACGGTATTGAACTTCGTAGCGAGATTCGTTTGGTTGGCTTTCCTTCGGCAGTCAGTGCTGAAGCAGGCGCGCAAAGTCTCAAGCCGTCAAACTTGAATTCTCAGCTAGATGCAGCCTTTGGTGTTTCGTCTGGTCCTGACGCGTCACTACCTCTTCCGGTGGTTTCTGAAAAACTCTCCGACGAGGTGCTTGCAGAGTTGAAAGATGCATTCGAAGGCAATGCAACTCCGATCAGTATTTTGAGGGTTCCAAAACCTGATGTGCATGTTGTTGAATATGAACTTGATGACAACCTTGAGCCGATAGTCAAAGATGCGACGAGCTTCCTCGATTCAGATGTTGAGACGGTTGTTGAAACCCCGAATACAGAGACAGTCCCGTTGAAAGTTGATGAACCTAAGCGAATTGTGATTATTGACGAAGAATTGCGGTTGCCGTCAGACAGTACTTTTCCGATTGATGTTCAAAGCGCGACGGTAAATATCGCGCCGACATCCGAGGTGGTCATAATTGACGACTTGGAGCAGGGCGCAGAACCTAATCCGAATTTAAAGAGATTTGTTCGAAAGCGAACCAAGTATTTAGTTTCTGGTTCTGCCTTTTTCGCTGCCATTGTGCTGGTTCTGATCGTCTTGGCATCACCGATTATTGCCGTGCGTCAAGTTGACATTGAAGGTTCAAAATACATGAACAAAGATCTGTTGGTCTCCGTTGAGCAATCGCTGTTGGGTAAAGCTCTACTAACAGTTGACACTCGACAAGCATCGCGTCGACTTGAAGAAGACCCTTGGGTTGAGACCGTTCGTATCAGACAGTTTTTCCCTTCTCGTTTGCTAATTGAAATTGCAGAACGCGTTCCAGTTGCTTGGTTCATTGGTGTCGACAACCGTGCTCGAATTGTTGATGCACAAGGCCGAGTATTGGCTGTTGAAGATGGTCAGCCAACGCAGTATTTGCAAATTACCGGCGTTGGTCCGAATCTTTCTCCGGGCAACAGTGCGGGTGCTCTCTACAAAGCAGCGGCACAGTTGGCCACGGGATTACCCGACGAGTTGGCAAAACTTGTATTGAATGTTGGCACGGGTGGCCCCAACCAATTGGTGATGACACTCAGATCGGGCACACTCGTTAATTTTGGCGAGCCTGTAGATGTGCTGAACAAACTAATTTCGCTTGTGGTGCTTCTCAGGCGTCAGGATTCAAAGCAAATTATCTCGATTGACCTGAGTAACCCAGATATCCCAACTGTTCAGTCAAAGTAGAGCCACCATCGCATATCACGTGCCCATCGCTGTTTAGTTTGCCTTTATCTATACGGAAGTATTCAGGAGACCTTTAAACAGCCAAACGATATGCCGATGGGCACCCTAAAAATATGGCAGAATGAACGGAATGTTTATTTTTAAGGGCTTTTTCTAAATGGCTGGTCAGCCTCAGAATTATCTCGCAGTCATCAAAGTTATTGGTGTGGGCGGTGGCGGTGTAAACGCCATAAACCGAATGATTGAATCTGGGATGCGCGGTGTCGAGTTTGTTGCAATCAATACGGATGCGCAACAACTGCTTTTGAGTGACGCAACAATGAAAATCGACATCGGTCGTGAATTAACTCGAGGTCTTGGTGCTGGCGCCGACCCAGAAGTTGGCCGTCAAGCAGCAGAACAACATCGCGATGAAATCCAAGAAATGATTGCGGGCGCTGACATGGTATTTATCACCGCTGGTGAAGGCGGCGGAACAGGAACTGGTGCGGCACCGATTGTTGCAGAGATCGCCAAATCTGAGGGTGCTCTCACGGTGGCGATTGTTACTCGTCCGTTTGCTTTCGAAGGTCGTCGTCGAGCAGTACAAGCCGATGCAGGTATCGCCGCACTCAAAGAGAAAGTAGACACTCTCGTTGTTATTCCAAATGAAAGACTGTTGACAATCTCGACCGAAAAGACGACTTTGCTTGAGGCATTTAAGCGAGCCGACGATGTTTTGTATCAGGGCGTTTCTGGTATCACAGGTTTAATCACGACACCGGGTTTGATCAATACCGACTTCGCCGATGTAAAAGCCGTGCTCGCAAATGCAGGCACCGCACTGATGGGTACCGGTTCTGCAACCGGAGAAAATCGCGCGACGGTGGCCGCTAACGCAGCGATCAATTCACCAATGCTTGAGGCGTCGCTTGAAGGTGCTCGTGGAGTGATTGTCAACATCACCGGTCCTTCAAATGTTGGTTTGTTCGAGGTTACGAACGCGATGGAGATTCTGCGAAGTGTCGCTCATCAAGATGCAAACATTATTCACGGTTTGGTGATTGACGATGAGATCAACGACGAAGTGCGAGTCACGGTTGTGGCTGCTGGTTTTGATCGATGGGATGGTTCGTCACAACGCGCGGCCACTCGAAGTGACGGTCGCAATACGGCGACTTCGGGCACGACACGCCCAGAATCGAAACCTGCTCGGTTGAAAGAATTATTTGGTGGGTCTGATCCGTTGATCAACGACGATGACGACGACCTTCCATCCTTTTTAAAGTAATTGTTGAATGTCGGTGACGACGTATAGTTCGCCGAACTTAGAAGCGCTTACCGAACGCGTTTCGGCAATTCGTACCCGCATTTTAAATGCGGGTGGTCAAAACGTAAAGTTGATTGCAGTCACCAAAACTTTTGATGCGACTGCTATGACTAGTGCTTTTACGACTGGATGTGACGCAGTTGGCGAGAACTATGCGCAGGAGTTAATCGCAAAATTCGAGCAAGTGCCAGAAAATCAAAGATTGCCCGTTCATTTTATTGGTCGCTTGCAAAGCAATAAAATCAAATCGCTTGTCAACTGTGTTGATGTCTGGCAAAGTGTTGATCGACTCAGTTTGTTGGACGAAATCGCCAAGCGTTGCCTGCCGGTTATCCAATCAACTCAAGCGATCCCACCGCAGATTATGTTGCAAGTCAATTCAACCAATGAGCCTGACAAGGGTGGCTGTGAACCGAGCGATGTTGAGGCTCTCTGTGTAAAGGCTTTGAGCCTTGGTTTACATGTCGCTGGTCTCATGACTGTTGGGCCAACGGTTAGCGATGCAACAGTGACTCGCAATTCATTTCGTTTGGTGAGCAAAATCGCCAAAGATTTAGGGCTCAAAGAATTGAGTATGGGGATGACTGGAGACTTAGAGATCGCGGTCGAAGAAGGTTCAACTGCTGTACGCATTGGGTCTGGACTGTTTGGCGCCAGGCTCTAAAAGCAAATTTTGAGTCCCGTTTTAAGGGCATTTTGCCAAGTAAACTATTGCTATGTCAATGTTTCGAAAGGCCTTGGACTACCTGGGTCTGGGCGACGATGGGTTGTATGACGAATTCCCAGATGAGGTTCAAGACGAGCAAGATTACGACCTTGACCCACGTGATAACCAACGTGTTGTCCGGCGTGACACTGAAGGGCGCGCAACTCGACCTCGTCTTGACGAAAATGACGGCTCTGGCGGTTTTGACTCTGAGGCGGCAATTCGCAGGCAGCAAGAACAGCACGACTCTGGCCTAACTCTTAGACCACCAGGTGGGCGTCGCACTGAAGCGAGTGTTCGACCGATAGCACCATCGACCACGCCGATAACGGTTTGCCCACAGGCTTATGAAGAGGTCAAAGGAATAGTCGACCATTTCAGAAGGGGCACTCCGGTAATTATTGATCTGCAAGATACTGATACGAAAGTTATGCGTCGAATTCTTGATTTTGCGAGCGGGGTTTGTTATGCACAAGGGGGAGCGATGGAGAAAGTCAGCTCTATGGTGTTTATGATGAAACCTTCTGGCGCTCGAGTCATTCGCGGCTAGACCGAGTCGAAAGTATAAAAAATGCAAGAGATAACTAATCTTTTATGTAGCGCGGTGTCAATTTTTACGATGTTGATCATCGTGCGCGTCGTTCTTTCATGGTTTCCTTCGACTAGCGGCGGGTTCATCGCGCAGGTTTCATATTTCGTAGGTCGGATTACAGAACCAGTTTTGGGTGCAGTGCGTCAAAGACTGCCGCGAACTGGTGCGATTGATTTTTCTGCTTTGGTTGTGTTGTTATTCCTGCAGATTGTCGTGCAGGGCATGATCTTGAAGTGCTAAGTCGCGCGTGTCTTACCCGCAAGTAGAGCCACAACCGAATTTTCCGTTACAAGAGTCGCGAACTTTAGAATTTTGGAAACAAGACAAAACATTTGAAGCGTCTGTTGAGTTGCACGAAGCGGGCAACAAAGGCGAAAACGAATATGTTTTTTATGATGGTCCGCCGTTTGCAAACGGTTTACCGCACTACGGACATTTACTGACAGGTTTTGTTAAAGACGCGGTGCCCAGGTATAGAACAATGCGAGGTCAGCGCGTCGAGCGTCGCTTTGGCTGGGATTGTCATGGACTTCCGGCGGAAGCCGAAGCCGAGCGCCAACTTAAAATCTCCGGACGACAGGCGATCACAGATTTTGGGATCGACAAGTTCAACGAATACTGTCGAAGCTCGGTCTTGCAGTACACCAGCGATTGGGAGCGCTATGTAACTCGCCAAGCACGCTGGGTTGATTTTAAAGATGACTATAAGACTCTCGATACGCCGTACATGGAGAGTGTGATTTGGGCTTTTAAAACCCTGTATGAAAAAGGTCTGATTTACGAAGGCTTTCGAGTTTTGCCTTACTCATGGGCACTTGAAACACCACTTTCAAATACCGAAACTCGAATGGATGACGCATATCGTCAAGTGCAAGATCCGGCATTGACCGTTGCTTTCGAATTAGAGACTGGTGAGTTTCTTCTCGCGTGGACAACGACCCCATGGACATTGCCGTCCAACTTGGCGTTGGCAGTTGCGGCTGATGTTGACTACGCCGTTATCGAACACGATGGCAAAAAACTAATTCTGGCAGTTGAGCGCCTTGCGTCTTACGAGCGAGAATTTCCGGAGCCAAAGGTTTCGACGACAATCAAAGGTGCCGAATTGGTTGGGCGTAAATATAAGCCGCTATTCGATTATTTTGCCGGGCATCCGAACTCGTTTCGAGTTATCGCCGGCGATTTTGTAACCACAGAAAACGGTACTGGGGTAGTACATCTGGCGCCAGGATTTGGTGAAGACGACCAGCGTGTATGTCAGGAAGAAAATATCGAACTCGTCGTGCCGGTTGATTCGCGCGGGTGTTTCACAAGTGAAGTCAAAGATTATGAAGGCCAATTGGTTTTTGATGCCAATCCGGCAATTATTCGATTTCTAAAAGATCGAGGTGTCGTGATTCGTCACGAGACTTACGACCATGCTTATCCCCATTGCTGGCGCACAGGCAAACCACTAATTTATAAAGCCGTTGGTTCGTGGTTCGTAAAAGTCACCGCAATCAAAGAGCGCATGGTCGAATTGAACCAGCAAGTCACTTGGGTGCCGGATCACCTAAAGAACGGAAGTTTTGGAAAGTGGCTAGAAAACGCTCGTGACTGGACGATCAGTCGGAATCGTTTTTGGGGTTCACCGATTCCGGTTTGGCGCAGTGACAACCCCGAATATCCACGTATTGATGTTTATGGAAGTCGCGAAGAACTTCGGCGCGATTTCGGAGTTGACATTCAAGATTTGCATCGACCAACGATCGACGATCTTGTGCGCCCCAACCCAGACGACCCAACCGGTAAATCAATGATGCGCCGTGTACCCGAAGTTTTGGATTGCTGGTTTGAGAGCGGATCAATGCCTTTTGCCCAGGTGCATTATCCATTTGAAAATCAAGAGTGGTTTGAGAATCATTATCCGGGCGACTTTATCGTTGAGTACATCGGCCAAACCCGCGGTTGGTTTTACACTTTGCATGTTTTGGCAACAGCGCTCTTTGATCGTCCGGCATTTCTCAACTGCGTGAGTCACGGCATCGTGCTCGGCGAAGATGGCGCCAAGATGTCGAAAAGCCTGCGCAATTATCCCGACCCGATGAAAGTTTTTGATAGCCATGGGGCTGACGCAATGCGTTGGTATTTGCTGTCGTCATCTATTTTGCGCGGGTCTGATTTTGCAGTCACCGAAGACGGAATGCGCGACACGGTGCGTCAGGTGATGTTGCCGCTTTGGAATAGTTGGTACTTTCTTACGCTTTATTCAAACGCCGAAGCATTGACGGGAAAGTTCGATACTTCAAGTGAAAATGTTCTGGACCGCTACATTTTTGCGAAATTGCGAGATTTAGTTTCTGATACGACGAAAAGTTTCGACAAATACGATCTGTTCGCCGCATGCTCAGAAATCAGAACCTTTTTGGATGTCCTGACAAATTGGTATATCCGACGAAGTCGCGACCGATTTTGGTCTGGTGACATCGCGGCGATCAATACCTTGCACTCGGTTTTGCACGTGTTAACGCGAGTTGCGGCCCCGGTGTTGCCGTTGATCACCGAAGAGATTTTCAGAGGTTTATCGGGCGAACGCAGCGTTCATTTACAGCCATGGCCGACGGCTGATTCGTTGAAGCAAGATGATTTGCTTGTGGCGTCAATGGATCGTGTTCGTGATGTTTGCTCAACCACACTTTCGTTGAGAAAAGTTCACAGCCGTCGGGTGCGACTGCCACTGGCAAATTTGATAATCGCTACATCTGATTCGGCTGGTCTGCGCGAATTCGCCGATGTGATTGCCGACGAAGTCAATGTGCGAAATGTCGATTTCACCGATGATGTTTCATCAGTCGCTGGCTTTGAGTTGCACGTGGTGCCGAGCATTGTTGGCCCAAGACTTGGCGCCAATACGCAAAAAGTTATTGTTGCCGTTAAAAAAGGCGACTGGAAGCGAAATGGAAGTGTAATTACAGCAGGTGAAATTGACCTTTTTGAAGGTGAATACAATCTGAAACTTGTGCCTAAAAGTTCTGGAGCCAGTGCCACGTTGAACAATTCGGAGGGTGTCGTAGTTCTTGACATCGACTTGACTCCCGACCTAGAAGCAGAGGGCTTAGCGCGCGATTTAATA
>CAMAQQ010000049.1 GCA_945860575.1 Ferrithrix thermotolerans DSM 19514 | reverse complement strand
GCTACGCCACGCAAACCTTGAATGTCGGGGCGGTGGTATGACTTCAAGTCAGAGCTGTTAGTGATCACAAAAATATTGTAGGCGGGTTAGGTTTTGCGGGCGAGGGCGATGCGGTCGCGCTGAGAATAGTCTTGGCGAATTTCAATACTGTTAAAACCATTTTCCTCAAGCAGATTGCGAATCTCTAAGCCCTGTTCGTGACCGATTTCGAGCACCAGCAAACCACGAGCGACGAGCCACTCGCCTGCCTGCGAGATGATTTGCCGATGCGCATCCATCCCGTCGTTACCCGCATAAAGCGCAAGATGCGGCTCATAATCACGCACAACCGACTCGACACTCGCATCATAAACAGCGATATATGGCGGATTGCTAATAACCAGATCGAAACTATTTTTAAGTTGATTCGGCAACGCCGAAAACCAATCACCCTGCACAAGGCGAACATCACCATCAACCAAGCCCAAACCGGCAAGGTTCGCTCGCGCAACATCGAGTGCATCATTTGAAATATCAGTCAGCCAAACTTCGGCACTGGCAAGTGGCAGTTCGCTCGCAAGTGCCAAACCGATCACACCGCTACCAGTACCAAGATCAACGATTCGCATCTTTCTGTCTATTTTTTGAGCCGTGTTGCGCACCGAGTCGAGTGCAATTTGCACGACGAGTTCGGTTTCAGGTCGCGGGATCAACACTCGCGGATCAACGAAAACATCAAGATGTCGAAACGACCAACACTGCATTACATATTGCAAAGGTTCACCCGACAATCGTCGCCGCACCATCTCACGCAAGGCAACTCCGCAACGATCGCTAACAAGTTCGGATAAACCCGAATTAAATTCGCTGGCGTCTAATCCACTTGCATGCTCACAAAGCCATCTCGCTTCTTGCTCGTTGCCAAGATCAACCGAAGTATTCTTAAACAACTCACCCCATGTGATTGTTTCGTCGCTGTTCACGACTGAATTTATTTCTCGCCGGCGTAGGCCAACTGCTCGGTCTGATACTCAAGTGTCAAGGCATCAATAACTGGGTCTAAGTTGCCGGCCAAAACATCTTGCAACTGATGCAGGGTGAAACCAATGCGATGGTCGGTAACGCGACTGTCTTTGAAGTTGTATGTACGAATTTTTTCGCCACGACCACCGCCACCAACTTGTGCTTTGCGCTCTGCTGAAGCACGAGCCTGAGATTCTTCTTCTTGACGCTTAAGCAATCGTGCACGCAATACCTGCATCGCGCGCAAACGGTTTTGCAACTGACTGCGCTCATCTTGCATCGCAACAACAACACCGCTCGGTCTGTGAGTAATACGAACTGCAGAGTCAGTGGTGTTAACGCCTTGACCGCCTGGCCCACTTGCACGGTAAACATCGATCTGTAAATCTTTCTCGTCGATATGCAGTTCGACTTCTTCAACTTCGGGCAAGACCATCACTGTTGCCGAACTGGTATGAATTCGACCCTGATTCTCGGTGGCAGGCACTCGTTGCACACGATGAGGCCCGCCTTCAAAACGCATACGAGTCCATGCGGTTTCGCCCTTGAAGACCATTACAACTTGATTGATTCCACCTTTCGGTGAGAGATCCAGCGACAAAACTTCGACCGCCCAGTTGTTGCGGGCGGCAAATGCCTTGTACATGTCGAACAAATCAGTCGCAAATAAGTTGGCTTCTTCTCCGCCTTCTGCACCACGAATTTCGATGATGATATTTTTGCCAGCATTTGGATCTGGTGGCAGCAACAAAATTTTGAGTTCATTCTCGAGTGCAGCAATCGTCGCAGTGGCAGAAATTAACTCTTCTTGTAACTGATCTCGCTCAGCACCCGTCGCGTCAGCAATCAACTCTTTTGCCGCTTGCGCATTGCCGGTTGCTGCTTGATATTTGCGAATGCACTCAACCAAGGGCGTCATCTGTTTGTATTTGCGAGAAACTTCGCGCAACTTGTCTTGGTTTTCAAGCACCTCGGGCGTGGCCATACTCGATTCAAGGTCAAGAAAATCTCTCTCAATGATGTCAAGTCGTTCAAGCACGATGATCAGACTATGGCTTTAATCTCGACCCCGTGTAGGTGCATCTAGAAGATTGCAACCAACGAAGCGCGCAGGTGTGTATAACAAATTGGCAAGTTGAGCGATCGCGGGGACAATGTCGCGCTGCGGTGAAACAAAAATCAAATCTGCCTGCGCATCAATGGCATGTCGTGCATCAGCACCAAACGAGATCACATCTGGGTCTATACCAATGCTAAAAATCACGACCAAAGATTGCCCAGTTCGAGAAACACCGATCGCGCAACATGGCACTTGGTCTTTGAGATTGGCACGCGGCATCGGTGGCGCGACGGTTTGAAGTGAAACTGCATCAACTAAATGTGACGATGCACAAATCAAATGACGCAATAAGCGTTCTCTGCCAAGTTGATTTAACGGATGAGGATTCGCGCCGACTACTCGCTTTGCAGAAACTTCATCGACGACTTTGTGCAGTGACTCAACCGTCGCGGTGCGACCGTGTAACAATTGAAACGTTTCACGATCATGAGTGCCGACACCGATTTTAAGACGCGATTCGAATACTTGAGAGTCAGCGGTTTCTTGAACCACACGACAAACTTCAAGACCACATACCTCACCAGCAAGAACACCATGCTCACGAGTTATTTCTGCGCCACCACTCAAAATAAAAACCGCAAACGATTCATCGGCTGCACTGATTTCTTTTGTCGGCACAGCGCACGGCAAAGCACGCACGGCGTTTGCGCCCGAAACCGCATTATTTGTGATTTCGAAAACTTCAATTTTGAAGTCAAAGAAATTTGCGCGACGCGCAAGATCTCCGGCGTTGCGTTCAGTAAATAACTTCAGCGCAGTTGCTTTATTGCGCAAAGCCCAAATCATTGCGGGTCCAAGACCAAACTCGTGTCGCGAAGTTAATAACACCCAGGCAAGATTTTTACTAACAACACCAACAGCCGAACCAAACTCAATGACTTGTTGATGCTGTAACTCAGGATCGGCATTCTGCGTCGAAATGAGCGTACGTAAACGCAGACCAGCCAATCGCAGGGCGTGACTATCGTTCGTCATCATGACGCAACGAAACTTAAGATGTCGGTTGTTTGGCGATTTCGGCGAGGAACTCGTCGTTATTCTTGAAAGTCTTCAGACGATCAATCAGTAATTCAAGTCCGGGTGCGGCACTGCCTTCAGCAGCAAGACCACTCAGAACGCGGCGCAACTTCCAGACCATCTGCAACTGCTGCCGATTGAACAGCAACTCTTCGTGACGAGTGCTTGACGCATCAACATCAATCGCCGGATAAATTCGTCGTTCTGCGAGTTTGCGATCAAGACGAAGCTCCATGTTGCCCGTTCCCTTGAATTCTTCGAAAATCGCATCATCCATTCGACTGTTGGTTTCAACGAGTGCCGTCGCCAAAATCGTAAGACTGCCACCTTCTTCAATGTTGCGAGCCGCACCGAAGAATTTCTTCGGTGGATACAACGCACCGGCATCAATACCACCCGACATCACACGGCCAGTTGTTGGCGCTGCAAGGTTGTAGGCACGCGACAAACGAGTGATTCCGTCGAGAATAATCACGACATCTTGACCCATTTCGACCATGCGTTTTGCTTTTTCAATCACGAGTTCGGCGACATGTGTATGTTCTTCAGATGGTCGGTCAAAAGTTGAAGAGACAACTTCACCTTTAACGGTTCGACGCATGTCGGTAACTTCTTCAGGTCGCTCATCAATCAACAAAACGATCAACTTCACTTCTGGATAATTCTTTTCGATCGAAGTTGCAATCGTCTTCATCACGGTTGTCTTGCCGGCTTTTGGTGGCGAGACGATGATTCCGCGCTGACCTTTGCCGATCGGCGAAATCAAGTCGATAATTCGCGCCGTCATGTTTGTCGGGTCGCTTGCAGTCGAAAGTTCTAATTTTTCGTCAGGAAACAACGGTGTGAGGTCTTCAAATTTTGGACGCGGCTTCATTTTTTCGACATCAATGCCGTTGATCGTGCGAATGTCGAGCATGCCCGGATTCTTTTCGTTTCGGCCAGCAGGTCGTGACATGCCCGTTACATAATCACCTTTACGCAAGTTGAATTGACGCGTTAAGCGGACCGAGACATAAGAATCACCTTGTGACGCCAAATAACCATTGACACGCAAGAAGCCGTAGCCCTCATCACGCAAATCTAGATAGCCCGAGACTTCAATCGGGTCGTTGTTGATTGGCTCATTTGAATCTTGCATTTCGTTCGACTCATAACGATCTGCGCCTTGTGGGCCATCATCACGATTATTGCGAAAACCACCTGGCGAGCGACGACGACGATTTCGATTTCGATTTCGGTTGCCACCGTCTTGATCGTTGTAATTTCGCGGACCATTATTGCGATTGTCGCGGTTATCGTTTCGACCATCGTTACGCGGCTCGCGCGGGCCGCGATTGTCACGGTTATCACGATTATCACGGTGCGATTCAGTCTGCTCAGTTCGTCGAAGCGCTTCTGGTGCGATAGGTGTGCCTTCGTGCTCGGCAAGTTCGATCTCCCATTCGGACAATGCTTGGCCGTCTGCGCCAAGTGCTGGCGCACTTGATTTTGCAGAAGAATTCGAAGTCGCAGAATTGGCTGGCACTGCTACTGCTGGCGCTGCAACAACTGGTTTTGCAGATTCGGCAGGCGCAGTCTGCTCGAGAATCATGTCGATGATCTCTTCTTTTTTTGCACGACCTGCTGATTTGACGCCAAGTGCTTTGGCGATTGCCAGAAGTTGATCGCGATCTTTTGCTTCAAGTGCCGATTGTTCAAGGGCTCCACTAGCCACAATGCCTACTTTCAGGGCAACTAATTTATTTGCCGCCCAATTTGCCGCTCATTGCCAATATGCAGGGGCACAGATCAGTTTGCGTTGAAATGCGTCTGCCAAGAAAAGGCGGGGACTCGCTCGGGAACCCGAGCAAGACAAGACTAGCCGACCAGATATGCGATGACAACAACCATAGAAAATAGTGACTTAACGGCAACCTGTGACAAACGCCTGCACCGCCTTCAAACTATTTGGCAAAGAAACAATTCTCTCTGGGCGACTCATCAAATCGGCAAGATGCTCGGGCAACTTTGGTGTCTGACCCGTCGCGCGGCGCACAGCATCAGGAAATTTCGCAGGGTGTGCGGTCGCCAAAGTTACTATCGATTGACCTTTTGGATAATTAACACCGACACTTTGACGAGCCGCAGACAGGCCAACTGCCGTGTGCGGGTCGATCAACATCGCCGATTTCTGATACACATCTTTCATCGTCGCCAAAGTTTGCTCATCATCGCAGCGATAACCCGCGAACACGCCTGTAATCCACTTGTTATAAACATTTGGGGCGACACTCAACTCGCCGGCCTTGCGAAAATCAACAAGTTGTTTTGCAGTCGCCGCGCCGTCGCGATTGTTCATCTCAAAAAGCAAGCGTTCGAAGTTCGACGAAACTTGAATGTCCATGCTCGGACTCAAAGTTGCCACTACATCATTCGCCGTCATCTGCTGTGACTCAAAGAATCGTGTCAAAATATCATTGGTGTTTGACGCCACGACAAAACCGTCGATTGAAGCACCCATCTGCTTGGCGATCCATCCCGCCAAGACATTGCCGAAGTTTCCGGTTGGCACGCTGAACACAGCCGAGTCGCCGAGTTTCTCAAGTGCAGTGAAGTAATAGACAACTTGTGCCATCACGCGAACCCAATTGATTGAGTTGACAGCCGAGAGTTGATTTGCGTCGCGAAACTTTTGGTCGTTGAACATCGCTTTAACCAAATCTTGACAATCATCAAAAGTGCCATCTACTGACACTGCGTGGACATTCGGCGACATAACTGTTGTCATCTGCCTTCGCTGAACATCACTGACTCGATTATTTGGATACAACATCACGATGTCGACATTTCGACACGAGGCGACACCATCAAAGGCCGCCCCGCCTGTATCACCACTAGTCGCGCCAACGATCATCACTCGCTCATTGCGTTGCGCCAACACATGGTCAAACAACTTGCCAACCAACTGCAAAGCAATGTCTTTAAACGCCAAGGTCGGACCGTGAAACAACTCAAGCAGATATTCATCCGGAGCAATTTCAACCAACGGCGCTACATCTGGATGTCGAAATGTCGAATATGCATTAACACACAGTTGCTGAAAAACTATGGGATCGATTTCGTCGCCGATAAACGGCGCCATGATGCTGGCTGCACGATGCGCATAACCTGCAGTGCCCCTGCTGTTCGTCGGCGCGTGTGCTGCACCACCCGACAACTCGTTGAACTTTGGCCAAGTCTGCGGCACATATAACCCACCATCGCGCGCCAAGCCGGCAAGCAATACATCACAAAAACCAATTTCTGGCGCAGTGCCACGCGTCGAGATATACCGCATTATTTACTAGCCAGCAACAACACGCAATAGCGCGCCAACATGCTTGACGGCATCTAGCGATTTAAATTCGGCGAGGCAACTTTGCACGGCCGATTCTTTGGCATCATGCGTCAAGAAAACAAGTCGTGCATCAGAACCAATGCCGTCTTGTTCGGCTGCGCGAATGCTGACACTATTGCGCGCAAACACACCAGTAACGGCATGCAACACACCAGGCTTATCAGCCACTTCAAGACCGATCATATATTCGCAGTTAATTTCGCTAATCGGCAACAACTTCGCCTCGGTAAAAGCCCCGAGTGGCGCATGGGTATCTTTACCCAAATTAATTGCGGCGTCGATTACATCACCGAGCACTGCAGATGCCGTCGGTTCGCCACCGGCGCCACGACCATAAAACATCAATGAGCCAGAAGCTCGACCATCCACAACTACAGCATTAAAACTTTCACGCACAGCGGCAAGCGGATTAGTGAGCGGCACGAGAGCCGGGTGCACGCGAACAGAGAGTTTTGAAGTCGGTTGATCTAATTCGGCGACACCGAGAAGTTTTACAGCAAAGCCAAACTTGCGAGCGATAGTTATATCTGCTGCGGTGATTTTTGTAATTCCTTCGCAATAAACATCATCTAGTCGAACAGTGGTGCCAAATGCAATACTGGCGATGATCGCAATCTTGGCAGCGGCATCGTGACCTTGCACATCTGCAGTTGGGTCTGCCTCAGCAAAACCGAGATGTTGTGCTTCGGCGAGCGCAACCTGATAGTCGGCCCCAACTTCGCTCATCTTGGTGAGAATAAAGTTTGTTGTGCCATTAACGATTCCCATTACACGATTAATTGGTTCGCCGCGCAAACTCTCGCGCAATGGTCTAATCAACGGAATGCCACCGCAAACCGCCGCCTCGAACAACAAGTCGGTGCTCGCGGCATCAGCGGCTTTAAATAACTCGGCTCCGTGACGCGCAAGCAAGGCCTTATTGGCTGTGATAACTGGTTTATTGGCCTTCAGCGCCGCAAAAATAAGTTCTGAAGCGGGATCAATTCCGCCCATCAGTTCAACCACCAAATCAACGTCAGATGACTGCACAAGAGCATGCGGATCACTAACCAACACTGCACCTTTAGGCAGCGAGTGCTTTTTCTTTGTGTCACGAATGCAAACCTTTGCGACTTCAAGACGCACCCCGCTGCGCGCCAAAATATCATCTGACTGTTGGTTAACTAACGCAACAAACGCCGAGCCGACAACGCCGTGACCCAGCACACCAATGCGAACAACATGGGCGCTCGGGTGAGACGGCATATTTATACGCTATCTGCGACGTCAAGATTGACGAGATCAATAAATGTTTCGCGACGCACGACTAATCGCGCAGAACCTTTGCTGACAAAAACAACTGGAGGTCGAGTGACTTTGTTGTAGTTAGAACCCATGCTGTGCCCGTAAGCGCCAGTAACTGGAGTCGCAACTATGTCGCCAACTTTGTAACCAAGCGGAAGTAGGGCATCGTCAATTAACACATCGCCACTCTCACAATGTTTGCCGACAATTCGTGCATGTTCAGTACGGTCATCATTTACGCGCGCGGGCAAAAATGCTTCGTAACCTGAGTCGTACAACACTGGTCTCGGGTTGTCGCTCATGCCGCCATCGACTGCAACATATGTTCGAATTCCTGGCAAATTTTTTATTGAACCGATGCGATACATAGTCACGGCAGCAGATGCAACTATGGCACGACCGGGCTCGACAAAAACTTTTGTACCCGCACGCAACTTTGCCGTAGCTGGCACAAGTGCTTTTGCCCATTGAGTGATCGTCGGTGCGTGCTCGCTCTCGACATA
>CAMAQQ010000048.1 GCA_945860575.1 Ferrithrix thermotolerans DSM 19514 | reverse complement strand
TTCTTCTGGGGCAATGGT
The DNA here is from genome assembly GCA_945860575.1 of Ferrithrix thermotolerans DSM 19514. Lineage (GTDB taxonomy): Bacteria > Actinomycetota > Acidimicrobiia > Acidimicrobiales > Ilumatobacteraceae > BACL27. The sequence continues at coordinate 8,368 of CAMAQQ010000048.1, read as the reverse complement.
GACAAGTTCGGCACGGCAGGTAGCACGGCGAACTTTCTTGACGTCGCAGCACCTCTCGGCATCATGGCGGTTGCTGTATCGCTATTGATGATTGGCGGAGAGTTTGATCTTTCGGCTGGCGTAATGACCGGTGCCAGCGGCGTGACAATCGCGTTGATGGCAAAATATTTCACTGATGGTGGAGTTTCACTTTGGATTTGTATTCCGGCAGCATTTTTGCTGGCAGGTTGCGTCGGCTGGTGGAATGGTTTTCTGGTAAATAAAACAGGTCTGCCAAGTTTCATCGTTACGCTCGGCTCGTTTTTTGTGATCAAGGGCGCAAACCTTGTCTTTTCGAAGCGCATCAACTCTTTGGTTAACGTCTCAGATGTTGACAAAGCCCACGGATACAAATTTTTCAAAGCGGTGTTGGGTGGCGAAAATAAGTTTGGCGATACTAAATATCGCGATGTGATTTTTATTGTCGGTGGAATCTTGTTCGGGGTGCTTTTGATAATCGGGTTTGCCGAGCAGTCTCTTTTGCGCTTAGAGAAGACTTCAGTCTCTTCGATGCTCGTCGCGCTGATTGGTGCTAGTGCGGGTGTGGCTGGCGTAATGGTTCTGCATCGAACAGATTCAGTGAACGGAAACATCGTTGCTGGTGTGATTGGCCTGTCAGGTTCGACAATCGCATTTGTTTCATATTCTCGAGCAAGATTTCAAATTAGAAAACCCATTGTTGGGTCTCTCCCTGAGTCGGCGCGACCATTGATAATTCTTGGATTGCTGGGCACCGCGGTTGCATCGTTGGCGGGTCAAATTTTTGATCGCGGTGAAGAAAATGTAATCCTGCAGTGGTTTCCAAGTTGGCTAAGGCTTGTCGTCGCTGTCTTGGCTGGAGCCTTGCCACTTTGGTTCTTTGTTCGCAAAGTGATGAGTGGCGAAGTCGAATTGAGGGCAAAAGTAATAACTTTGGTGGTTCTGCGTTTGCCAATAATTTGCCTCGTCTCGTTGACAGGCATTATCTCGTTGCTTCAACTAACAACGGTTCAGGCGGTGCGAGCAACGCTGATAACTGTTTCTGGGGCAGGCGCCATATCTTGTCTTTATCGCGCGCGAGGTCTCGCGGGAAAACAGTCGACTAAGTGGTTCACAAATTTGGGCGTTTTGATGGCGGCGTGTTTTGTGATCGTGGCATTTGCGATTCGTGCCGACTCGAGTGCGGCGCGATTTCGTGGCGGATTATTCGCCACTTTGCTGATCATCGCAACGCTTTTGCTTGCTTCAACATTGATTGAGGCGGCTCATCAGAAAAGAACTTTGGCTGACTTCAATGCTGATCGATTCGGCAAGCAACTGGTAATAATCGGCATGATCATTGGAGCAATTGCCCTTGCTACCAGGCTGTTGTTTTCAGACGGAGTTTTTCGAATGTCGGTTTTTTGGTGGATGTTTTTTACCGCAGTCGGCTCATTCGTTTTAACAAAAACTAAGTATGGCAACTGGATTTTTGCAGTCGGTGGCAACAAAGACGCCGCACGAGCGACCGGCGTGCCTGCTGACAAAGTGAAGACCGCTCTATTCATGGCAACTTCGCTGTTGGGTGCATTCGTGGGCGCAATGATCTTGATGCGACTCAACTCGGTGCAAGCGCAGCAGGGCGATGGTCAAGAATTCGAATACATCATTGCCGCAGTTGTTGGTGGCAACTTGATGACTGGTGGTTACGGCTCTGTGATTGGCGCTTCGCTTGGCGCGCTTATCATGGCCGTTTCTAAAAACGGTATTCCGGCAGCCCAATGGAACCAAGACGGTCGCTTTATATTTTTGGGAGCGGTTTTGCTGGTCGCGGTGCTCGTAAACAACTTTGTACGAAAGAAAGCGAACGAACAACGATGAGCAAACAGATATCGCTTCTTGAACTCGAAAATGTCAGCAAGTTTTTTGGCAATGTAAAAGCGCTCGAAAAAGTCTCCATGAAGGTGAACGCAGGTGAAGTCACCTGCGTGTTGGGAGATAACGGCGCAGGCAAATCAACTTTCATCAAAATTATTTCGGGTCTGCACAAGCCAAGTGCAGGATCTTATAAATTCGAAGGTCACGAAGTTTCGTTCGAATCGCCACGTGAGGCGCGATCTTTGGGTATTGCTACCGTTTATCAAGATTTGGCGATGGCTCCATTGATGTCGGTTTGGCGCAATTTCTTTTTGGGTTTAGAACCCACAAAACGATTAGGACCGATTAATCTAATCGACACAAAATTTGCCAGGGCTACCGCAAAAGAAGAAATGGCCAAACTCGGCATTGATGTTCGTGACATTGACCAACCAGTTGGCACGCTTTCTGGTGGCGAGCGCCAAAGCGTGGCGATTGCCCGAGCGGTTTATTTTGGTGCTCGAGTTTTAATTCTCGACGAACCAACTTCGGCACTTGGTGTTCGTCAATCAGATCTTGTCTTGGGTTATGTGCGTGCGGCTGCAGCGCGTAACTTGGGCGTGATTTTAATTACTCACAACCCGCAGCACGCGTTGCCTGTCGGCGATCGTTTCCTGATTCTCAACCGCGGCCAATCAGTCGGTCAGTTTGAAAAAGCAGATCTTTCTTACGAGCGACTTATTGAGTTGATGTCGGGTCGTGTGCACGCTGCGTAGTCGGCTTCACATACCGGCTCGAATTTTTTATGCGTGACGATCAGTGGCTTGGTTTAATTGAGGCGCGTCTAAATAGCCCGAATGCGGCAGCAAAGGCGTTGAAAAAACGCAAGCGTCGCAAGATGATCACAGATTCTCAGCTTTTCATTGTTGCGGCTGATCACACCGCGAGAGGAATGCTCGGGGTAGGTGATGACCAATTCGCGATGGCTGATCGTCGCAAGTTGCTTGATGCACTGATGATCGCATTAGAAAACCCCCAAGTTGATGGCGTGCTGGGTAGTGCCGATGTGATTGATGAACTTGCGCTATTGGGTGCGCTCGAAAACAAACTTGTTTTCGGCACGATGAATCGTGGCGGAATCATGGGCGCCAAATGGGAACTAGATGATCGTATGACGGCGTATACGCCACAAGAAATTGCATCTCGTGGTCTCGACGGTGGAAAGGTTTTGTTGCGCCTCGCCGATGATGATGCGGGCACGGCGCCAACGATTGAAGCCTGTGCCAAAGCGGTTACACAGATGGCTGATTTGAAACTACCGATCATGGTTGAACCTTTGCCATACACGGGCGGCAATGGTGGGCCTGCAAAATATCTTGATGACAACGACAAGTTGTTGCGGGCAGTTTCGATTGCATCTGGGTTGGGTTCTTCGTCTGCGTATACATGGCTGAAAGTGCCTGCAAGCTCTCAAGTCGAACGAATGATGGCCGCGACAACATTGCCGGGTTTGATTCTGGGTGGTGCGCCCGGACCAGACCCCGATGCGACTTATGAATCATGGGAGCGCGCAATGAAAGTGACCAATGTTCGAGGCTTGGTCGTCGGACGAGCGCTGTTGTTTCCTAAAGATGGCGATGTGGCTGGCGCGATAGCGCGTGCGGCGCGTATTGTTCGTCCATGAAAACAATTCGCCTGACAACCGCTCAGGCACTCGTAAAATTTCTCGTCGCCCAACGGATACTGATAAACGGTCACGAAGAAAAGTTATTCCCGGGAGTTATGGCAATTTTTGGTCATGGCAATGTAACGAGTCTCGGTGTGGCACTCGACGAAGAACGAAAAAATATTCGAACATGGCGCGGACAAAATGAGCAAGGTATGGCCCTGGCTGCCGTTGGCTTCGCCAAAGCAAAACGTCGTCAGCAGATCATGGTGGCATCATCGTCAATTGGCCCTGGCGCGTTGAACATGGTCACTGCTGCTGGTGTCGCTTATGTCGACCGCTTGCCTGTTTTGTTTTTGGCTGGTGACACTTTCGTGCACCGCATACCTGATCCTGTTTTGCAGCAAGGAGAAAACTTCGGTGATCCAAGTATCACCGTAAACGACGCCTTCAAGCCAGTCGTGCGATATTGGGACAGGATCATTGCGCCAGAACAGTTGTTGCATTCTTTGCCACACGCGGTTTCGACAATGCTCGACCCAGCAACTTGCGGGCCTGCTTTTATTGGTCTACCGCAAGATGTGCAGGCCGAGAGTTTTGATTTTCCTGAAGTGTTTTTCGAAAAAGTCGTGCACACGATTGTTCGACCGCGAGCCGATGCATCCGAGTTGAGAAATGCCATTGAGACTTTAAAGAGTGCGAAGCGTCCATTGATAATTGCTGGTGGCGGTGTGCATTATTCTCTCGCCGAAAAAGAACTGGCAGCCTTCGCAACTGCCCGCAATATCCCAGTTGTTGAAACTGTCGCTGGCAAAGCATCGCTATTGGCCTCTCATACGCTTAATGCTGGGCCAGTTGGGGTTACTGGTTGCGAGTCGGCGAACAATTTGGCGGCACAGGCAGATGTCGTCTTAGCTCTCGGTACAAGATTGCAAGATTTCACGACAGGCTCGTGGACGATTTTTAGCAACGAGCAGACAAAATTTGTCGGTGTCAACACAGTGCGCTTTGACGCGATTAAGCATCGATCTTTGCCTGTCGTAAGCGATGTTCGCGAAACATTGACTGAACTTGATGCTCAACTTGGTAGTTGGCGCAGTGATGACGCGTGGTCAAAAGTTGCCCAACAAGAAGTTGCTGGCTATCACAAATATATTGACGGAGTCGCCGCGAAAAATACTGCCCAAGACACTACGAAGATTGCGACATACGCCCAAGTCGTCGGAGTTGTCGATCGCGCAGCACTTCCGGGCGATTATGTACTGACTGCGGCCGGTGGGTTTCCTGGTGAACTAAATAACGGTTGGCGAGCCAAGAGTCTTGACTCTTTCGATTGCGAATATGGGTTCTCGTGCATGGGATATGAACTGTCAGGTGCTTGGGGGGCAAAAATGGCGATGCCGGAACGCGAAGTTATTTCGTTTGTCGGTGACGGCTCATACATGATGATGAACAGTGATATTTATAGTTCGGTTCTCTACGGGCACAAATTGATTGTGATTGTCTGCGACAACGGTGGTTATGCCGTGATTAACCGTTTGCAAGTCAACCAAGGCGGTGTGCCGTTTAATAATCAACTTGCAGACTGTGAAGCAGAGAACCTCGTGTATGTAGATTTTGCACAACATGCCGCTGCAATGGGTGCAATATCTGAGACAGTTGGCTCTATTGATGAACTTGAGACCGCGTTTGCTCGCGCACGCAAATCCGATCGCACACATGTGATCGTGATCAAGACCAGCCCAAATGATTGGACAGAAGGTGGTTCATTTTGGGAGGTTGGTGTGCCAACAACCAGCCATCGCCCACAAGTTATTGAAGCAGGCCAAGTGATGCGTGACGGCAAAAAACAACAAAGAATCGGCTGGTAGACAAAATCGTGAGTGATAATAAATCAATTAGTTCAAGCATGCGCGGCAAAGTTCTATTGCTCAGTGGAGCGTCGCGAGGTGTCGGCGAGTGCGTCGCGCGACTAGCCGTAGAGCGTGGTGCGGCAGGCTTGGCACTTGTGGGTCGTGACACCAAGACGGGTGAAGCCCTGGCAAAAGACTTGACAGGCCTTGGTACGAAGACAATTTTTATAACTGGCGATCTCGCAATTTCTGACGAGCCAAAGCGAATAGCAAAAATCGTTGACGAGACTTTCGGTGTTGTTCATGGATTATTGAATTCAGCAGCCGAAACTTCTCGCGGCAGCGTATGGAACACGACACCAGAAATGTTCGACTCGATGATGGCGGTCAATGTTCGGGCGCCGTTTATGTTGATTCAAGAGTGCGCCAAAATCATGAAGCGTGAAGGAGTGGCTGGCTCAATCGTAAATATTGGCAGTGTTACTGGCTACGGCGGAGATGTGAACTTGACGCATTATGCGATCTCAAAAGGTGCGTTACACACTCTGACACGTAACTGTGCATTTTCACTAATGCGCGATCGTGTGCGAGTGAATCTTTTGAACCCTGGTTGGATGGATACACCAACAGAAGATGCGACACAACGCAAGTGGCACAATGCACAAGATGGTTGGCTAGAAAAAGCCGAGCGCGATCAACCAATGGGTCGATTGATAAAACCAGATGAACTTGCGCGCACAATTATGTTTCTTCTTTCAGACGAATCAGGATTAATGACGGGTGCAGTAATAGACTTCGATCAGTCGGTGGTCGGCGCTGGCTCGCCATCTAAACCAAAAGTAGGAGAAGTCTGGCCGTGAGTAACAGTATTGGTATCGGTGTATTGGGTTGTGGTCGCATCGGTGTGATGCACGCCGAGTTGGTTGCGCAACGCATCGAGGGTGCGCATCTGGCTGGTGTTTATGACGTTGTGACTGAATCGGCGAAGAATATTGCCACAAAATTTAACTGCAAGCATTTCGATAGCCCAGACGCTTTAATGGCGGCGCCCGAAGTAAATGCAATTGCAATTTGTACATCGACCGACACGCATGTTGAAGTGCTGCTAATGGCGTCAAAGTATCGCAAACCGGTATTTTGCGAGAAGCCAATTTCGCTATCACTAACTGAAACCGATAAGGCCTTAAAGGCGATAAGCGACAGCAAAACCCCGTTAATGCTTGGTTTCAACCGCAGATTTGATCCGAGCCATCGCAGCGTTCGCGACAATGTTGCCAGTGGCACGATAGGTGATGTTCATATCGCTCGAATCACAAGTCGTGACCCAGGGCCACCACCAGTTTCGTATGCGAAAGTTTCAGGTGGCATTTTTATTGATATGACGATTCATGATTTTGATATGGCGCGATATGTTGTCGGCAGCGAAATTATTTCTGTCTACGCAACTGGGGCAGTGCGAATCGTGCCCGAGTTCGCCGAAATCGGCGATCTTGACACGGTTGCAATTATGTTGCAACACGAAAATGGGGCGATCACGATGATCGACAACTCGCGTCAGGCCGTTTACGGTTATGACCAGCGGGTTGAAGTCTTCGGATCTAAAGGATTGGTCGGTTCAGATAATCAAATGATGACCAGCGTGATTAAGCGCAATGACGAAGGCACACAGTTGGCAAAGATGCCTTACTTCTTTTTGGATCGTTACATCCCTTCTTATATTGCCGAATGGAACGAGTTCATGGGTGTCGCAACCGGAAAAATTCAGCCTGTTGTTACTGGTGCTGATGGTCGCGCTTCGCTAGTCGCAGGTTTAGCGGCATGGAAGTCGGTTCGCGAAGGTCGAATGGTTAAGACCAGCGAAATCGTTGGCTAGTAAAAAACTTTTTAAGTTTTAAACACCGTAACTTTTAATTCGGGCATCTGCGAATCGTTGGCGGGCCTCATTGCATTGCGATGAACTCGCAATTGGTTGCGCGGCAATTCGTGATGATGCAACCCATGATGGCCACTTGCCTGTGAGAGTTGCTGCTGCTTGTCTGGCGGCGCCAAGGGCAACTATTTCAGGTTCGTTAAGTACGTTGACTTGCTTGCCTGTTAAGTCAGCAACTATCTGACAAACAGCGGGCGACTGTGCGCCGCCACCGAGCAAGAAGATGCGACCCGATGTATCGACGCCACAGTTCGTGATCGCATTTAATCCGTCGAGTAGACCGCAGACAACACCTTCAATGGCGGCGCGCGCGACATCACTGCGTGAATGACCTGAGTTCAAACCGACCAACATCGCCCGAGCGTCTGGAAGATTCGGTGTCCGTTCGCCGTCAAGATAAGGCAACAGTACGAGTTCGCTCGCGCCACAACTAGACGACAACGCAAGTTCACCGAACTGCGGCAGATCTACGCCGAGAAAATTGGCGAACGAATCAAAAACTTTTGTCGCGTTAAGCGTGCAGACAAGTGGTAGGTATACACCTGTTGCATCGGCAAAACCAGCCACTGCGGCAGTCGTATCACGCGTTGGTGATGAACTAACCGCATAAACCGTGCCCGATGTGCCAAGCGAAATCGCAACATCGCCAGGCAGTAGTCCGATTCCAAGTGCTCCGGCCATGTTGTCGCCAGTGCCACAGCTAATTACGGCATCACGCCATTGACCAGTTGTTTCGAGCGGCCCTGCCACGCGCGGCAACATCTTTGACCACTCACGAGTCTTGTCGATTATTTGTAGAACTTCGTCGTCGTATCTATTGGTTGATGGTGACCAATAGCCGGTGCCAGATGCGTCACCGCGATCTGTGGTTATTTCGGCTGCGCCACCGCCGCGTAAGTGCCACGAAAGAAAGTCGTGTGGCAAACATACGCGAGCCACACGCGACCAGTTCTGTGGCTCGACACGCTTAAGCCACGAAAGTTTGGCGACTGTAAAACTTGCGACTGGCACGCTGCCGACATGTTCTGCCCACCAGGCAGCGCCGCGTTGATCGATACACCACTG
>CAMAQQ010000047.1 GCA_945860575.1 Ferrithrix thermotolerans DSM 19514 | reverse complement strand
AACGAAGACTGCGATCTGTGCGTGGTCGGTGGTGGTTTCACCGGCTTATGGACGGCAATCATCGCCAAACAACGCGATGCCAATCGTGATGTCGTTCTTATTGACGCACACGAGATTGGTTCAGGCGCGAGCAGTCGCAATGGTGGATTCATGGATTACTCGTTGACCCATGGCATTGCCAACGCCCAAGAAAGATTTCCGGATGAAGTTGAAATTCTCGAACAACTCGGCCGCGAAAATATCGCCGAGATCGAAAAAGTAATTCGCGAGTACAACATTGACTGCGACTTTGAGCGCAACGGTGCGATCGAAGTTGCCAGCACTTGGCATCCGGAGAACTACACGGATGAATTAAAAGAAGATTACGCGATTTTGCGCGACCTCGGACACGATGTTGTTTGGCTTGACCGAGAGGCGATGAACGCCGAAGTGCACTCGCCCGTGTTTACTGGCGGACTTTGGGCAAAAGATACTTCGGCACTCGTTGACCCAGCGAGATTGGCGTGGGGTTTAAAACGCGTGGCGCAAACTCTCGGGGTGAGAATTTATGAAGATACTCGTGCCAATGATATTTCTGAAAACAAATCTGGCATCCAGATCGAAACGCCGCTGGCAAAAATTCAAGCACAAAATGTCGCACTTGCAACAAATACTTTTAAACCATTGCTGCGCAAAATGAATAAATACATTGCCCCCGTTTACGACTACTGCCTAGTTACCGAACCGTTAACAGCGCAACAACTCGAAAGTATCGGTTGGCGCAACCGCCAAGGTCTTGCCGATGTGTCCAACCAATTTCATTATTTCAGGTTGACCGCCGACAACAGAATTTTGTGGGGCGGCTATGACGCGATCTATTACTTCGGTGGCCAAATGGATAAAGAGCTTGAATCGCGCCCGGAGAGTTGGGCGATGTTATCGAGCCAGTTTTTCACAACGTTCCCGCAACTCGATGGTGTCAAGTTCTCGCACATGTGGGGTGCGCCGATTGATACTTGCTCGCGTTACAGCGTGTTCTGGGGAACGCAATATAAAAATCGCGTCGCATATGCAATCGGCTACACAGGTCTCGGGGTCGCAGCATCAAGATTTGGCGGCGAAGTAATGCTTGATCTGCTGGCAGGAAGTTCCACTCGTGCCACTCAAACAGAATTCGTCCAAACAAAACCGCGGGCGTTTCCACCTGAGCCATTTCGGTTTATCGGCATCCAAGCCACGCGCTGGTCGCTTGACTACGAAGACCGTACTGGTAAACGCAATCTGTGGCTTCGTTTGCTGGACCGCCTTGGGTTGGGCTTCGACTCGTAGCGCATCTCGTAGCGCATCTGGTAGTGATTATCCTGAGGAGATGAGTTTGCAGAGCGTTGCCGATGTGCGCAGTGCGCTTGATGCGAATAATTATCTTGCGAGCGATGGATTAGCAACAGCAGTTTTTTTGGCGATGTCGCTAAATCGGCCGTTACTACTTGAAGGTGAAGCCGGTGTCGGCAAAACCGAACTGGCTAAAGTTCTGGCAACAATTCGCAACAGTGAACTAATTCGTCTGCAATGCTACGAAGGCATCGACGCCGCACAAGCAATGTATGACTGGGATTATTCGCGACAATTGCTGCACCTACGCACAGTCGAAGCAACTGGCGAAGCATCATCACTGGGTGCCGACAAACTTGAAGGTCAGTTATACAGCGAAAAGTTTTTGATTCGTCGCGCATTGTTGCGAGCGATAGATCAGCACGAAGGCACTTCGCCAGTTTTATTAATTGACGAAATCGATCGCGCTGACGACGAATTTGAGGCTTACTTATTAGAAGTGCTCTCTGATTTTCAAATCACGATTCCTGAACTTGGCACATATAGAGCAACCACCCCTCCGTTGGTTGTGCTGACATCAAATCGCACGCGAGATGTGCACGATGCGCTGAAGCGTCGATGTTTATATCACTGGGTCGAGCACCCTGATTTTGAGCGCGAAGTTGAAATTGTTCGCCGAAGGGTGCCTCAAGTAAACGAAACGCTTGCGCGACAAGTTAGTGCCGCGGTCGAATCGTTGCGCAAAATGCAGTTGTACAAACCACCTGGTGTCGCCGAAACAATCGACTGGGCTACCGCACTTGGTCGACTCGGCGTTCGCGAACTTGATGAGTCAATTGTGCAGGCAACTCTCGGCACAGTGCTCAAGTATCGCGAAGATCACGAACGAGTTCGTGACAGTGGTGTTGCTGGTCTCGTCAAACAAGCATTTGAGCGAGGGCTGTACAACGACTGATGAATATTGCAACGGCAGCATCGCCAGCCCACAAAATGGCAGTCGCTTTCGCCCGCGTCTTGAGGGGCGTCGGTCTCGATGCACCGCTTGATTCTGTGATTGTCTTTGTCAACGCGTTAGAACAACTTGGCCTTAAAGACCGCAACGATGTCTACTGGGCGGCGCATTCGACTTTGGTGCGCAGACATGAAGACACTCCGCTTTTTGATCGAGCCTTTGCAGTTTTTTGGGATCAACGAATCGCAATTAACAAATCCGAAGATGAACCCGAAAATATCTCAATGACTTTATTGATTGATGACGAAAGCCAAAAAGACGACGACAATGCATCTGCTGAACCGATTGACGATGAAAATACGATCACGCTTCGTTTTTCGAGCATCGAGACTTTAAGAGAGAAAGATTTTGCAGAATACAACGACGCCGAACTTCGTGAAGCCGAACAATTCATGACTCGTCTTCGTTTGGCAGGGCCACCGAAAAAGTCTTTACGCCTGACAAAAGCCAACCATCGTGGCGCTCGGCACGATATTCGTCGCACGATGCGCGCTTCGTTGCAACATGACGGCGAACCGATCGACAGATACTGGCGCGAGCCGAGCACTCGCTTGCGAAGACTCGTTGTGCTGTTAGATATTTCTGGATCAATGGAGCCGTATGCTCGGGCGTTATTGCGATTTATGCACGCCGCAGTTGTCGGTCGCCAACGCGTTGAAGCGTTTACATTTGGCACACGATTGACACGCATCACGAAAGAACTCACGAGTCGTGACCCCGACCGCGCACTCGCCCAAACTTCGACACAGGTTTCAGATTGGAGTGGCGGCACCCGACTCGGCGAATGTTTACGAAACTTTAATGACAGTTGGGGTATCGGTGGTATGGCTCGCGGGTCAATCTTCGTTGTCCTCTCAGATGGTTGGGATCGTGGTGACCCGGAAGTTCTAGCCGAGCAGATGCAACGACTGAACCGAGTGGCGTTTCGCATGATTTGGGTGAATCCGTTAAAAGTTAGCCCGGGCTATGCGCCACTGGCTAGAGGTATGGCAGCCGCGTTGCCGTACATTGACGACTTTGTTGAAGGACACTCTCTTGAGGCTCTGCAACATTTGACCGAAGTTATTTCTCGAAACTCAAACGAACGACAAAGGATGATGGCGCATGCGTGAAATTCTCAACGACATTGACCAATGGCGTTCACAAAATAAACGCGTTGCAGTTGCTCGAGTCGTAGACATTGAAGGCTCTGGACCACGAGACCCTGGTGCAGCGATGGCCGTCAATCAAGACGGTGTGGTCAGTGGTTCTGTATCTGGCGGTTGCGTTGAAGGCGCGGTAGTCGCCGAAGCGCTCGAGATTTTGGCTAGTAACAGCCCAGGGCGACTCGTCAAATTTGGTTACTCAGATGATGAGGCATTTGCCGTTGGTTTAACTTGCGGTGGAGTTGTGCACCTATTTATTCAGCCACTCAACTGGTGATTCAACAACAATGATTTACAAGACGCTTGCCGACCGAATTCGCAACAACAAACCAGTTGTGCTACTAACCGTCATCGACGGCCCAAACATTGGTGCGACATTATTGGCGACACCCAATTTAGAAAATCTCGGCACTCTTGGTGATGCTGAATTAGATCGTGTTGCGGCGCGGGATGCATTGGGTGAACTCGAAGCAGGTCGCACGAGCGTGCGCAGTTATGGGCCGTCTGGTCAAGTGACACCCGAAGACTTACACGACACGCCAACAGTGCGAGTGTTTGTTGAATCTTTTTCTCCACCACCACAAATGATTATTTTTGGCGCGGTCGATTTCACTGGCGCACTCGCCAAGGTCGCCAAAGTGCTCGGTTACTATGTTTTGGTCTGCGACGCGCGAGAAGTTTTTGCAACTAAACGAAGATTTCCGATGGCCGATGAAGTACTCGTCACATGGCCGACTCCGGTTTTAATTGAACGAGGCTCAGACCTCGGGCCTCGAGACGCGATTTGTATTTTGACTCATGACCCGAAGTTCGATGTGCCCGCGATACAAGGTGCGCTCGCCACGAATGTTGGCTACATCGGGGTAATGGGTAGTCGCAAGACGCACGCTAAACGGCTTGAACGACTCACCGAAGTCGGGGTCACCCAACAAAAAGATCTCGCGCGTTTGATGTCACCGATTGGTCTTGATATTGGTTCGCGTACCCCCGAAGAGACAGCGATCTCAATTTGCGCCGAAATAATCGGGCGTCGCGTCGGTCGCGTTGTGCCATCGCTTCGAGAGAGCACTGGACCAATTCACAAATGAACCCAATGATCACCACCTCATCTTGCTGTAGCGCATGCCACATCCGATAACAATTAAAAAGCTTAAAAGTCTTTATTATAATTTTTAGTTAACTCTTATGTAAGGAACAAGACTTATTATGGCCATCTCTCAGCGAACACTACAAACAAAAATTTCAACTCAACAAGAAATAGTTGCAAACCAACTACGCAAACTGCGTACAGACGCAGAACTAAGTCAAGATAATCTTGCCCAACTTGCTGGTATTGACCGCAAGACAATAAATCGCATCGAAAATGGACACTTCTCGCCGACTCTCGACACGATCACCCGACTGTGCGCCGTATTGAAGATCACACCAAGTAATTTGTTGAGTAGTGGTAAATCAGCGCGAAAATAATCGAAATAGTCACTCGCGAGAGTTTTCGTGAGAGCAAGTTCGCCGATAGTCGCAGTTTTGCTGGCAGCAGGTAGTGGTAGCCGTTTTGAAAGAAGCGAACACAAACTGACAGCGCTCATTTCAAAGCGCGCTGTTTGCTCGTGGTCTCTCCAACACTTACTCGAAGCAAAATTTGAAAGTGTGGTCGTCGTAACCGGAGCGGTTGATTTGCAATCGGCTCTCGAAATTGAAAAAGTTAATCAAAGCGACACGGTACAAATTGTTCATAATCCACTGTGGCAATCAGGCCTGGCAAGTTCTTTGCAATGTGGCATCGATGTTGCCCGAGATCGCGGGGCTCAAGCAGTCGTTGTTGGTCTTGCCGATCAACCTGCGGTTCGTGCGACGGCATGGCTGCAAGTTGCGGCTTCAATTTCACCACTTGCAGTCGCAACTTATGACGGTGTCCGCGGCAATCCAGTGCGTCTGCATGCCGAACTCTGGCAATTATTGCCAGAGACTGGCGATGACGGCGCACGAATGCTGTTTAAGTCACACAGAGACTTGATTGAAGAGATCCCCTGTCTTGGTTCTGCTCAAGATGTTGACACCGTTTCTGATCTTGAACGACTTCGTGAAATATTTGAAAACAATTCGTGACTATTAACGACTAACAATGGTTAAAGCAACTGCTCAAGACATCGTGCGAGTCACAGAATTACTCGGACGCCGACCACAAGGTGATTTCGAAGTTGTCGTGCGAGACAACACTGGAGACCCGGTTGTTGTAAAAAACGAGCCGCTACTTTTTGATGGCACACCGATGCCGACAAGGTTTTGGCTCGTCGGCACGCAACCGCACCTGCTTGTGAGTCGTTTAGAGTCTGCGGGCTGCATAGACCTTGCCGAAAGCGAAGTTGATCCGCAAGAACTTGTGCAGACGCACCAGATGTATGCGATTGAGCGCGACAGTCAAATACCAGCAGAGCACATCGGGCCACGACCGCACGGTGGCGTTGCGGGCACAAGAACTGGCGTGAAATGTCTGCACGCACACTACGCAAATTGGCTTGCCGGTGGCAAAGATGTTGTCGGGGCTTGGGTCGCCAAACGGCTGGCCGAATAACTAGTTGAAAATCTCGGCGAATAGTTCGCACTCATATTAGGGTTCGTTGTCAATGGATTCAAATTTCGCCGCGATTGACATCGGCAGTAACTCGACAAATTTATTAATCACGAACTCTGCTGGTAAAACTCTTGAACGAATCGTGCGCTCAACCCGCCTTGGCGCTGGACTCACAATAACTCGCTCGCTGAGTGCAGAGTCAATCGACCGCACAGTGACGTGCCTCAGCGAATACGCATTGACGATGAAAACTCACAAAGTCACAGAAATGCGAGTCGTCGCCACTGCAGCGTGCAGGGCAGCCGACAACACAAAAGAGTTTTTTGAAAAAGTTAAGATCGCATCTGGTCTCGAGCCTGAAATAATCTCAGGAGAACAAGAGGGAGCCCTCGCATATCGCGGTGCGACTAAATCTTTTACAAATTCTCATGATCGTCAGACTTTAGTGATTGACATTGGCGGTGGATCAACCGAATTGATGTTCGGCACAATTTCGCTCAAGACTGCGATCAGCATTCCGTTTGGCGCCGTAACTCTGAGCGAAAGCGAACTACATCGCGATCCACCTCGTCCTGAAGAACTCACCAACGCTATTTCGCTCGTCTCAGATGCCGTTGATGATGCTGTTCACATGAACCCAGATCTGGCAAGCGCAGATCAAGTAATTGGCGTTGCAGGAACCATTGTCACCGTTGCCGCCGTCGAACTCGGGCTCAAACAATTTGATCCCGTGAAATTGCATGCAATGCGGCTAACCCGCCAAGCAGTCGAAGATGTTTTTCGAACGCTGGCAACCGAACCGTTAGTTGACAGGGTTTTTAACCCAGGGCTACCGCGCGACCGAGCCGACATCATCGTGGGTGGATGTTGTTTACTAGTAGCAGTGATGCGAAGACTGCAAATCCCCGAATTAATAGTCAGTCAGCATAATTTGCTTGACGGCATCGTTGACGATCTGCGAAACAAGTCAGCATGAGTGGCGCTTCGCAAAACACGGCTAGTTCTGCCAGCCCGATAATCAAAAATCAGCATCCTGCAGGGGCCCAAATTAAAGCTTTGCGTCTTCAAGGCAAGCGAATAATGATGCGACCACTCGTGCCAAGCGATCACGCCGCTTGGAGTGAAGTGCGTTTACGAAATGGAGAGTGGTTGTCGGTCTGGGAGCCTCAACGGTCAGAATTTATTGCTGACCCCGCCACCGACTATCAAGCATTTGAGCGTCGATGTGCCGCTCGTGATCGCGAGCGGCTTGCTGGAACTTCATACACACTCGGATTATTTATCGAAAACACTTTCGTGGGTGAGGTGAATCTAAACAACGTTTTGCGCGGCGCAATGCAAACCGGGACGGTCGGATATTGGATTGATCGCGCGCATGCAGGCAACGGTTATGTTGCTGAAGGCGTAGCGGTATTGTCTCATTTTGCATTTGAAGAATTGAAACTTCACAGAATTGAAGTCTGTATCATCCCACGAAACACAAACAGCAAAAAAGTAATGGACAAACTTAAATTTCGTCTCGAAGGTCTGGCAGAAAGATTTCTAGAAATTAACGGCGTATGGGAGGATCACCTGCGCTACGGGTTCACGATTGAAGAATGGCAAAACCGCAAAGCGGCAATAACTCAACAATGGCTGGTCACTAAAACTTAAACCTCCGAAATCTGAGCGATCCGCGCGCGCCTCATTGCCTTGCGACGCTTCCAAGACTTTGCCTTCCAGTGTTTAAAGTTCTCTCCCCGACTTCTTTGAATCGAGATCTGAGGATTGTGATGGTGAAGCGGTTTCCAGTTTGCACTGGGCTCTTCAATATCATCGGGTTCAACGCCGTGTTGAACTTGTTCGATTATTAAATGCAACTCCGAATGAATTCGATGTCGCTCGTTGTGAGCATGTGCTCGCAACTCTTCTCGCGGTAGCGGTATGGCTTCGATACGCCTGTGACGCTGACTCATCTTTCCTCCCACTTATGGAAATACTTGAATGTTCTAGCTATTAGCCGTCAGAGTACATCACTTCTATTGGTCGGCATCCAACCTGCCCGTAACATTCTTGTAATAATCAAGAATCTTTCAAAAATCTATGATTTTTTGATGCGGTTTTGCAGGGCAGCCAAACGCTCTGCAAACCAAGGCTGACGAGTCGTCCACACTTGCGGCTCAAGTTCCTTAGCCACTGCCTCGTCATGGGTCGAGACATTGGCCATCTCTTGAATTGTGCGTTTTGTGATAATCGCCAACTCGCGAGGCGCACTCGCCGCCCGCACCGCCATCACACGCGCTGCTGTCATCAATTCATCGTCCGGCACGCATTTATAGACAAGTCCAACTCGTTGGGCCTCATGACCATCAAGAATTTCGCCAAAAATAACTGCCGCCATCGTCGCTTGTGGGCCAGCGATGTTGCGAAACATCCAAGTGTGACCGCCACCCGGGTGTAA